>NZ_VPDQ01000020.1:0-49131 GCF_013417535.1 Acinetobacter sp. YH12241
TCAAACGAACAAATAGAGCAGATAGAATTTGCACTCAACCATCGTCCTAGAAAAACACTAGGTTGGTATACACCGAGTGAAGTTATGGCTGGTTTTTATACTGTTGCACTTGCCGCTTGAATCCGCCAATTAATTATTCCTAAATTTGATAAATTTACTAGTTTTCTTATTTGTCTAATATCATTTTTTATTTTTTTAGTTGTTTCCTTTAGTCTTGAATCTGCTGAATTTTTATACTATATAATTGTATGTATTTATTTATATATCTTTTATATATTGATCTATAATATCTCTCTAGAATATAAATATTTATCTAAAATATTGAATAATAATTCTAGTATTGAAAATGCTTATGAAAAAATTCTCAAAAATAAACTTAGAGAAAGAAAAAATGCTTTATCTATTCTTATGGGGGCTTTTTTGATCATACCATTTTTAATGGGTGGTCAATATAATGTAATTGAAAAAATAGTTAACTTTTCAATGGAAAAAACTAATGTGAGAGTCATGAAAACTAGTATTTATATTAAAAATGATTTTGCACAGTTGATATTAATGAAGAGTATGGGGGGAAATAAAATAAATTATACTAGAATTAATAATGTTGATATCCTTTTTAGGGGCGGAGGTAAAAATACATTAATAGGCTTCTTAAAGAATGGGGTTTATATAAAAATGGAAGTACCAAATGATTCTCTTTTAAACGTTTATCATGTTAAAAATTAAATTATAATATTAATATCTTCAATTATTGATGTAGATACATGCCCAAATAATCCCGCTTTCTCTGTATCGGTGGCTTCCTAAACGCAACCCAAGTGAAAGACCAAGGCGACAGTTTTATCTGTGTCGAAAATGGTAAAAAGGTGACTTACCATAAAAAAGAAATCTTCCATCAAGATGCTTGGGATCATGATTATTATGTTTGTGAAAGTACGACAGACCAGCAAGCACACAATTGGGTTTATGATATTCCATCGTATTAATTGAATCTATTTAGGACATAAATTAAACAATTACTAGAAACAATAACTTGCATAACATTTCTAAAATTGATTTTTCATACTGTTTTCCTAAAACTTTATGAAAATAAAGCCAATAGGGAATGTTATGAATTATGAAATCGATGCCTTTGGCACCTTGGTGATTGCAGTATTTTTTCTTTTTATTGGGCGGTATCTTGTTAGTAAAATTGGCTTCTTTAGAAACTATAACTTACCTGAGCCTGTAATCGGCGGTCTAATCGCAGCGATTACAGCTTTTATTCTCTATAAATTTTTTAATATCAGTGCCACATTTGACTCAGAAATTCAAACCATTCTGATGCTGATGTTCTTTACCTCTGTTGGTTTAAGTGCAGACTTTACCAAGCTCAAAGAAGGTGGGAAATCACTGCTGATCTTTCTGGTCTGTGTCATTCTATTTGTAGTTGTACAAAATGCGGTTGGCATGAGTTTAGCCACAGCACTTGGGCTTGATCCATTGATTGGTCTGATTGTCGGTTCTGTTACTTTAACAGGGGGTCATGGTACTGCTGGTGCTTGGGGTGAAGTTCTGGAAACTCAATATGGAATCCAGGGGGCAATTGTTCTTGGTATGGCCAGTGCTACTTTTGGTTTGATTATTGGTGGACTTGTAGGCGGTCCGGTTGCCAAATTCCTGATTAAACGCAATCAATTGGCAGAGACAGTAGCGCAAGAGACCAATGAGCAACAACTCGATACTAGCATCAACACCGCACCCTTCGAATATCCAAAGAAAACCCGGTTGATTACAGCCAGTAATGCAGTGTCGACTTTGGGGATGTTTGCGCTATGTATTTTTGTTGCGAATGAAATGACAGAGATTAGTCAGGGAAGATGGTTCGAACTGCCGACCTTTGTCTGGGCTTTAGGTACAGGGGTGATTGTACGTAACTTCCTGGAGCATGTACTGAAAGTCGATATTTTCGACCGTGCCATTGATGTATTTGGCAACGCGTCATTGTCCCTGTATTTATCTATGGCTTTACTGTCACTGCAACTCTGGTTGCTGGCCGATTTGGCAGGCCCGCTCATTACCATTTTGTTTGCGCAGACAGCGGTACTGATTTTATTTACCGCAATTGTGACCTTTAGAATCATGGGAAAAAATTACGATGCAGCCGTATTGGTGGCAGGGCATTGTGGTTTTGGTATGGGAGCAACCCCGACGGCGATTGCCAATATTCAGGCGGTCACCAATAGTTATGGTCCATCGCATAAAGCCTTTTTGATCGTACCGCTGTGTGGTGCATTTTTTATTGATATTGTGAATGCTGTGGTCATTCAGAGTATCATTGCATTTTTCGGTTAAATGTTAATACGACTTTAAAATCATATAGACATGAAAAAGCCCCATGGTTAGGGGCTAGTCGTATGCACATCTAAGGCACATACTGTAAGAGGCTCATCTCATACTAAGTGTATTAGAACACAGAACTGCATGGACGGATATAAATATCGTATTTTCCTCACCAGATTTTTAACAGCTGATTTATTTATATTCGGTTTGATCTTTATTTTAAAATCAGTTTAGTAGGGGAGTTACCAAACCAAAAGATTGTCTTAATTTAAGACGAATGGTATTTCTATTAATTTAATGACGCTTATCAATGTGATAGAGTTGGCAAGTTTTTTCTAAAACAACTTAAAAATTATAAAATTAAATAAAAATTAGGTTAGTTATAATGTTCATAAAACAAAAACATCCAATATTATTGGGAGTAGCACTCTCATGTTTATTATCCGCATGTGGTGGCAGTGGAAGTTCTGATAGTTCTAATTCTTCAACCAATGAATCCAATAATAATCTCACCCAAACAACTTACGCAGAAATTTCAGGTGTTGCATTCGCTAATAAAGCGTTGGCTTCAGCAGAAGTAAATGCAATCTGCAAAGATGGCAGTGGATTTAAATCTAAGGTAAGTACAAATCAAGATGGAGCGTGGTCTGGTGAGGTCAACGCATCACAGTTTCCATGTCGTATCGAGGTGCAAGCTGACCGAAAATATTATGGCTATGCGCAAAAAGCCGGGAATGTGAATGTAAACCCATTAACAGATTTATCTATAGCTTATGGGAGCTCACAACTACCTGAAATATGGTACAAATCAGGGGTGATATCTACCGATAAATTAAATTCAGGTCAATTTGAATTATTAACTGAATTAATTAAAAAAGGTTATGGCATTGAAAACAATGTCGATATTTTTAATGGTAAGGTTGAAATAGCTGATCCAATTCATCAAGTTATACAAAATTTATTGGAAGCAATTCGAACTGGAAATACAATTAAAGATTATGATGCTTTATTGATATTGGTTAAGGATGGGAATTTATCTTTTATACCAGATAAACCTAATAGTGCTTTAGTTGATCCATTGAATATACAAGTAAATACAGGCGCTTGTGTTCCTTATGATCCAAAGGAATTCGGTCGATATGAATATTGTAATTCTAGCGTACTTCCAGATTTCGAAGAAGATCAATTGATTTCGGTATTTGGTCAAAAATGTGTATTAACGAAAGTCGGTGAAATATTAAGTATTACTGACGGTAAATTGACAATTTCCGCTCGTATTAATCAAGACAAAGATGACGCAATTTTGGTGCAATATAGTGAGGGTGCTTTATTTGCTGCAGTGAATCCAAATCCTCTAGATGCAGATGATGTGACGCATAACGTCGCCATTTCATTGCTTCCATCAGGTCAAATAAATGGTGTAACTGCAGGTAATGATCAAGGGGATGCTTTATACTGCGCATCAACACGCCCACATTAATAAATTGATTTTATAAATGTTCAGACATTAAAAAGCCTATGGTTAGCGACTAGTCATCTTGTGTATTAGAGCGCATATATGATGGAATTTATAAAGAATCTTATTAACTCAAAAAACCATCAGGTCGGGTTACAGGCCTGATGGTATCAAAATACAAAAATGAAAAAGAGTTAAATCGCTGTGATTTCCTGTTCAATCACCGGCCATAAATTCTGGTGGCTACGTTTAAACATTAGCATATGTCCAATGGCTTTATGTCCAAAAGCGGAGGGCTTGAGTTTTTTATGACTGGCATTTGCATTTGGATATAAACGGATCAAATCTTTGACATTGGCTTCGGTGGCAATTTCATCATCCGTACTCCATAGCACTGTAATCGGGCAGGTGATTTGCTCATGATGATCTTCGGTTTTTGGCACAGTCTTACCAATGGCATTAATGACATAACCCGGCTTACTACAGAACTGTGCCCATTGTTTTGCCACATCTTTCGGCAGATTTTCACCCATACCAATTTTGCTGGTTGGGCCATAACCCAGAGTAAAGCGTGATAGAGGAAAGATCACATCAAACATGACAGGAGCGAGTAGTTTGGTTCGACCTTTTAAGCCTTTGACATGACCAGTTGAACCAGAAACAGCGACGACTTTCGCTACTTTGTCATAGTTTGGCACGATACCGAGTAACTGACCGCCAGCACTATGGCCGACCAGAATCACTTTTTCTGCTTTAGTTTTATCCAGTAAAGCATCAATCGTTGCTGGAATATCTAACTGACCCCATTGCACGATGCTGGCTTTGGATTTTTTTAAAGATCCATTCAATGATTGTCCAATACCACGGAAGTCGAAACATAAGACATCATAGCCTTGCGCTTGCAGCCAGACATTAAAGCTGTGATAGAACTGAGCGGTGATTCCGGTCGCTGGACAGATCAATACCGGTAAAGATTTTCGGGCTGCTTCATTCGCTGTATAAAAACGTGCTGTCAATGGATAGCCATCCTTGCACCTAATGGTCAATGTTTCGAATTCGGACATGCGTTACACTATATTTTTGGAATCATTATCAAGAATTAATCTACACCAGTTCCGAATAGGAACGGCTTTAAAATATGACTAAAAAGTCAAAATAATGAATGTAATGGAATTTATTTATGCAGCCAATGGAACTAAGTCTGGCAGTTAAGCTGGCAATATTATTTAGTGGAATTTTCTTGTGGGTGGGGATGCTGACTGGGGTATGGAAGTATTTACAGATTCGCAGTTCAGCACAGTCACGGGCACATTATTATGTCGATATCGCACATCGTAGTAGCTTGCTGTATGCACCGGCAGCGCTGATCCTTGCAGTGCTGGCTTATTATTCTCAATTTTCAGAAACTATAAATCTACTCTGTGTGGTACTGAATCTGGCTTTTTTCAGCTTTTCTATTGGCGCTTATATCCTGCATGGTATGCTGAAAGATACCACCAACCAATTTAGAAAACCGCATCAATTAGGTAAGTTTCAATTACCCGGCATATTGATGACTTTGGCGATGATCGGATTAATTTTGGCGGAGCTGGGTGGAACAGGAGTTTTGTTTTGGGGCGCAGCGCAAGGGATTTTTTAGGTTATTTTTATTCTAAGTGGGAAGAGAGAATACTTGAATTGGACTTTTCTTTTTCTTCTACCATATGGATGAGTGGCCAGGTCATCCATATGGTTCAACACCGGTGTTGATTAGCGATATTTCTGGTCAATGACCACCCACAGGTAAAATGCAGCCGAGACGATCAGCGCATACGCTAAGTACTCTGGCTTTAAATTTCCTTGAATTACGCAATGCACGATTAAAGTCAACATAAGCGCAAAGGTGGTGCTTAAGAACACCACAAGGTTTGAATTGGCTTTAAGAGCGTCAATGAAGACTTGCTTATTGAAATGTATTGATAACATCTCCATCCCTCCTATTTTTAGTGTTATTGATGTCCAAAACTGAGTGAATTAATCAGGATTGAACATACAGTTGTACTGCGAATACTAGAACTTTTCAATAGCTCCGGATGACTGTGCTGGAGAAATACAGAAACTTTAGTCGTAGAGCTAAAAAAATATCAAAGTACAGCAATTTATCTGGACCATTTAAGCGCTTAAATTGGGGTTTAAGAGTGGATTAGTGAATAAAACTTAAATGGTACAAGCGGAAAAAAGCAAATTGTACGCCACAATCTGTGATTTACTGGGAAGAGAGTGTAAGCACGTGTATATGGAATGCGTAAGAATAATAAATAGTGTTGGAATGTTGATATAAGTCAATGAAATTGAATAATTTTGAAAATGATTGTAGTGTTTTGGTCAAATGAATATCTGGATTATTTCATAGATGGATTTTTATCCACTTTATTTAATTAAACGCTTTCGGATGAATCAATATGCAGTGAATTGAACCAATAAATGTCCGTTTGGGTAAAACCTGACAATTATTGATCATGCTTAAATCGTGTTTTGGGTAAAAAGACGATTTATTGACACTGTCCAGAAAGATTAGTTTCTGATACGGTCAATCACAGCTGAAATCACGAGAACAATTAGGGCTGGGATAAGCCATGCCATGTTTTGTTCAGAAAGCGGTAAATTCTGTAGTACTTCAGGTAAATCAAAGCCGGCAACTTTAAGGCCATCAAATACCCCGAAAATAAAGGCAACCAGTGTGGTTGGTGCAACGACTTGAGCAGGCTTTTTAAAGAAATGTCCGCAGAAGCTCAGCAGGATCACTGCAATTGCAGGCGGATAAATCGCGCTCAATACAGGCACAGACACGGCAATCAATTTAGTCAAACCAAGATTTGAAATCACCAGCGAGAAGCCGACCAATACAAAGACAAAGGCTTTATAAGGCAATTTAGTAATAGACGAGAAATATTCAGCACATGCACAGGTTAAGCCAATCGCAGTCACCATGCAGGCAACAAAGATCATGGTAGCAAGGAAATAAGCCCCCATATCACCAAAAGCATGTTGTACATAGGCATGCAGAATAATCGCACCATTCGCAGCATTAGGGGCAACATCATGACTACCTAAGCCTAGTTTAAACAGGCTGAGATACACCAGTGTCAGACCGATACCTGAAATAATCGCTGCATTGACTGCATATTTGGTAATCAGCTTGCGATCCGTTACGCCACGAGAAGTAATCGCACGCACAATCACAATACCAAAGACCAATGCACCTAAGGTATCCATGGTCAGATAACCATTAACGATGCCTTCAGTGACCGGGCTTGTAACATAGTTACCCACTGCAGCAGGTGGTTTGCCGGCAGGAATCAATACTGCAGCACCGCCTAAAATGATCAACGCGATAATTTTTACTGGGGACAGGAAGTAACCAACCGTATCCAGAATCTTATTTGGATAAAGGGAAACTAAAGTCACTACAGCAAAATAGATCACACTATAGATCAGCAGGTTGCTAGGTGCATTGCCAAAGTATGAAGAGAAGCCGATTTCATAAGAAACGGTTGCGGTGCGTGGTGTCGCGAATAAAGGCCCAACCGTCAGATAACACACGACAGTCAGTAAAAGACTGGCAGCTTTACCTAAAGGAGAACTTAAGATCTGAATTGAACCTTCAACACGTGACAATGCCACGATGGTGATGACAGGTAGGCCAACTGCCGTAATCAAGAAACCTAGGGCAGCTAACCATACATGCTCACCGGCTTGTTGAGCCACAATCGGTGGAAAGATAATGTTGCCCGCACCAATAAACAGTGCAAAGGTCATAAAACCTAAGGCCACAATATCTCTTGTACGGAGACTTGTCATAGAGGGAGAACAAATAAATAAAAGAAAGCGATTTTAGTGTATATATGATGATTTTTGGAGTTTAATTTAATCCTGAAAGCCTTGATTTTACTGATCTTGACGATCGGATAATGTGAACTTTAAAAGCTTGGTAGAAATATATCTTTGATATTCAGTTGAAAAAAATATAATTTATTTTTAAATAAATAAATCATTTAGGCTTCACTCAATCATTTAAGGCTTATTGTTTGTATAAATAAGCAGCAGTGAAATTCTCTATAGCAAGTTTTAAGAATTGTCATGCAGAGCGAACAAATGCGCATCTTGGCTGAAAAAGGACTATAATTTCCTGATTCACCTTGAGGATAGATCCATGCGAGCTCCAGCGATTACTCTGAAAACCGAACAAGATATCGAAAAATTACGTATATCTGGGCGTTTGGCTGCACAGGTTTTGGAAATGATCGGGGAGCATGTCAAGCCGGGTGTCACAACTGAATATCTGGATGACATCTGTCATGATTTTATCGTCAATACACTAAAAGTGACGCCAGCTAATATTGGCTATTATGGTTATACCAAAACCACCTGTATTTCACCGAATGAAGTGGTTTGTCATGGTATTCCATCTCCGAATACGGTCTTGCAAGATGGCGATATTATTAATATTGACGTTGCGATCATTAAAGACGGTTATTTTGGCGATACCAGTCGAATGTATTATGTCGGTACACCAACTCCTGAAGCCAAACGTCTGGTCAAAACCACTTATGAAGCTATGGTTGCCGGGATTCATGCCGTTAAACCGGGCGCAACCCTAGGCGATATTGGTTATGCAATCCAGTCTGTTGCACAGCGTGAAGGCTACACCATTGTGCGTGAATATTGTGGTCATGGGATTGGTAAAATTTATCATGAACAGCCAAACATTCTGCATTACGGGCAACCAGGTCAGGGCATCAAACTGGTACCCGGCATGGTCTTTACCATTGAGCCTATGGTCAACATGGGTAAAGCGCGTGTTAAAGAGTTGAAGGACGGCTGGACAGTCGTGACTGCAGATAAATCCTGGTCGGCTCAATGGGAACACATGGTAGTCGTGACTGAAACAGGTTTTGAACTGTTATCGCCGTGGCCAGAAGGCACTGGCGAATATCCGGAAATTTAAATTATTTTTCATGTTATGCATTGAAATACAGTAGCTTACATAAATTACAGCTTGCTTGCTATTAGTGACGAAAGTCTACAAAACACTACATGAAGAAGTGGTTTAACCAGCCAAATTCTCTTAATCTATTTATAGTTAGTTGATGTTTGCTTTGTTAGATGTCTGATTGCTGTATATTAGATTTGGCTTGGCGGTAGTAGTTTCCTTTCGTTCACTTCATGCTGTAGTGAATCGTTTTTATTAGCTCATTTTTCCCCAAGAATGAGCTATTTTTTTTGCCGGAAATATGTCTATTTATACAAGATGCAGATGCTCAACCAGATAATCAATAAATACTCTTACAGCTGGTAACAGACCACGACGGGAAGGATAAACCAGATGGAAAATTCCATGTGCCGTTTTCCAGTCTGAAAGTACCCGAACCAGTTCGCCCCGTTCTATATATTGCTGCACGACATTATCGGGCAATAAGGTAATACCACAGCCTGAAGCTGCCAGTTGTGCCAGCATATTCAGGTCTGATCCCATTACGGTCGGGTTGATCCGGATTTTCTTCTGTTGCTGCTGCTCATTCTGCAATATCAGGAACTGTTCAGTATGTTCCTCAGCCATGCTTAAAATTTTATGTTCAGAGAGCTGTTCAGGTGTTTTAAGATCGCCAAATTCATTTAAATAGCCCTGACTGACAAACAGATGTTGTTCAATTTTTTCAAACTGACGAATTACCAGATTCGGATCATCATCCAGGCTGGTCCGTACCCGTAAGGCCAGATCAAAACCTTCATTAATAATGTCCACACGTCGATTGGTGATCATCATCTGGACTTTAATTTCAGGATATTTTTTCAGGAAATCCGGCAGGATTTTTGCCATTTCATTCTGGGCAATGGAGACGGGCAGGCTGATTTTAATGGTACCACGCGGTTCAGTACTGAGATGATCCACCAGATCATGGGCGGCCTGTGCTGCACTGAGCATCACTTGTGCATGTCGATAGATATTCATGCCAATATCAGTGACTGCAAAATGGCGAGAACTACGCTGAATCAGGCGGACACCAAGGCGTTCTTCCAGATTATAAACACGGCGGCTGAGCTTGGATTTGGGAATATCGGTGGCACGTTCGGCTGCACTAAAGCCGCCATGTTCAACGACCTGCGCAAAACAGTAAAAATCATCCAGATCAGTCAGCATCGTTTAATTCCATTCCTGCAACAATAGGCTGATTAAAAAATGATTGTTGCATACTGTCAACTATAGAATACGAATTTTGAATGATGACTAGATCTCGGACTCAAGTAATTTAAGTAAGGTCTTCATGCCTTCTGTGGCCGTCTGGGAAATCTTGTGGAACTGGGCGGGTAAATGCTGTTGATCTGCTTTGGGATCAATATAATAAGCTGTGCAGTGAGCTGTAATCTCATGGATTAAGCCAGCAACAGGATATACTTGCAGACTAGTTCCAATAACCACGAAAATGTCAGCATCCTGTACACAATCTTGTGCTTCTTCATAAGCAGGTACGGCTTCGCCAAACCAGACTACATGTGGACGTAGTGGATAGCCCTCCTTACAGAAGTGTTTAGTTAAATCTAATTCAGTCCCTTCAATCGGATAAAACTCGGTGGTGTACTGACAATTCGGGCCTGAGGTTTTGGCTAGGCGGATATTGCCATGCAGATGAATGACCTTGGAGCTTCCAGCACGTTCATGCAGATCATCAATATTCTGGGTAATCACATGGACATCAAAATCATCTTCAAGTTCGGCAATGAGTTGATGAGCTGCATTTGGCTGCGCTTCCAGAATGTTTTTACGTCGGGCATTATAAAAGCGTTGCACCAGTTCCGGATTTTTAGCCCAAGCTTCGGGTGTCGCCACTTCTTCTATACGATACTGTTCCCAAAGCCCATCACTATCACGGAAGGTGTTGATCCCACTTTCCGCACTCATGCCAGCACCTGAAAACACCACCAGTTTTTTCATGATTTCTTCTCCTGAATCTTTAGGCCGCTGATGAACTCGACTGTAAATTGTCTTTCAGAAAGATACCGAGCTCCCTGGCAAATTTGAGTGGTTCGGTCAGTAAGGGGGTATGGCCAGATTTCGTGAAAAATATCTGTTTAGCCTGAGGCAGGCTTTGGGCAATCAGGCGCTGACCTTCAACAGGATAGAGTTTGGACTGCACACCGCTAAAGAAAGTCACCGGACAAGTAAGCTTCGCCAGAGCTTCACGATAATCTTCCTGATGATATAAATAATTATTGATGTACCACGTCATATAATCCACCCGGCTAGAAGGCAGGAGCAGGCTTTGCAGACGAGGTTGATTCATGATGAACTTAAATACTTTCAAACTGGCTGGACGATCATTTTGTAGCTGGATAAAGCGCAGCCATAATGCTGCAATCTGCTGACGTACTGCAGTATCCAGATCTCGAATGAATTCAATATGCTGATGTTCTGCAAGTAGTGATGAAAGCTGCTGCAAAATTTCAATAAATTCCTGATGGCGTGGACCAAAAAGTCCAAATGCCCAGGCATCATCCACCGGAATCTTCGGTGTTTGATCAATATGCAAATAAGCTGCTATGTGTTTGGAAAAATCTCCATAGCACAAGCCATGCATGGTAGTGGTTGCGCCCATAGAGTAAGCAATTACAATGAATTGATCTAAATTGAGCTGCTGGATCACCGACTGAACATCAAGCCAGTGACTCGAAATTGCATCCACATCTTGCGGGATTTTACAGTGACTAGACGCCCCAAAACCACGCCACTCGGGAATGATAAAGCGGAAATTTTTCTGATGTGGATAGAGAAAAGCTGCCCATTGCCAGCTCAACATGCCTAGACCTGATAGGACCAGTACCGGTTGACCCTGACCGTATTCACGTACAAATAACTGTTCGCCATCTGGCATGGTATAGAAGGGCATGCATATCTCCGTATTTATAATTTTTCTACATCGAATTGTTTAAGTCTGGGAATAACCTGTTCCAGCCAGGCAATCCAGCCCAGTTCCTGATCAATACCCAGTTGCAGAATCATTTTATGAATATACAGGGTTCGGTCATTTTTGTCAGCTTGAGCAAAGTCTTTGGCGAAAATCTGCTGATAGGTTTTAAGCTTCTCTTTATGTATTTCTAGATGGCGTTCCAGTTCAGGTAAGGTGCTGTTGCCGCCAAGCTGGGCTTCTGCACGCAGACGAACCATCAGTTCTTCCCGAAGCTGTGCTGGGGAACTGTGCTCCAGCATCCAGTTAGCCAGTTCTTCCCGGCCGAGTCGCTCTACCTGATAGGTTTTTTTACGGCTATGAGAATCTTCCTCTTCTATGGTCGAAATCCAGCCTTTTTGCAGCATGGCATTCAGTTCACGATAGATCTGCTGATGGGTGGCATTCCAGAAGAAGCCCATGGAGCGGTCAAAACGGCGTGCCAGTTCAATGCCGGTGCTCGGTTTCTCAATCAGGCTGGTGAGTAAAACATGTGATAAAGACATAAACGTCTCAAAAAAATGACTCGGGATTATTATGCAACATGTTGCATAAAAATCAATTCTGCACTATAAATTAGTGCAACAAGTTGCATAAGGCTGCTGCTTGATGGAAGTAAATCAGTCAGCCTGAATAAAAATAGCCAGCACATCTGCACGCTAGGGAGTTGAAATGTCTAAATATCCGAATTTACTTGCCCCACTGGATCTGGGTTTTACCACGCTTAAAAACCGTGTCTTGATGGGCTCCATGCATGTGGGCTTAGAAGAAGCACCGGCCGGTTATAATCGGATGGCTGCCTTTTATGCAGAACGTGCCAAGGGTGGTGTAGCCTTAATTGTCACAGGTGGTATTTCGCCGAATGATCATGGCGTCACTTTTCAGGGTGGTTCCAAGCTCGATACGATTGAAGAAGCTGAAAAGCATAAAGTGATTACCCAAGCTGTACATGAAGCTGGCGGGAAAATTGCCATGCAGATCCTGCATACCGGCCGTTATTCTTATCAGGCGGAAAATGTTGCGCCGTCTTCAATTCAGGCACCGATTAATCCAGTCAAACCGCATGCTTTAAGCTCGGCTGAAGTGCAGCAGACCATCGATGATTTTGCTAACTGTGCCAGACTGGCTCAGTATGCCGGTTATGACGGTGTGGAAATCATGGGCTCAGAAGGTTACCTGATCAATGAGTTTATCGCAGCACGTACCAATCATCGTGATGATGAATGGGGTGGCAGCTATGAAAACCGTATCCGTTTCCCGATTGAAATTGTACGCCGTACCCGTGAAATGGTCGGTGAGAACTTTATTATTATTTATCGTCTTTCGATGCTGGATCTGGTTGAAGGCGGTTCAACTCTAGAAGAAGTAATCCAACTCGCCAAAGCCATTGAGAAAGCGGGCGCGACGATTATTAATACCGGTATTGGCTGGCATGAAGCGCGTATCCCGACCATTGCTACCAAAGTGCCACGTGCGGCCTTTACCTGGGTTACGCGTAAGCTAAAAGGTCAGGTGAATATTCCTCTTATTACCTCTAACCGTATTAATACCCCGGAAATGGCAGAATATGTCCTGGCTACAGGCGATGCTGATATGGTGTCAATGGCACGTCCAATGCTGGCAGACTCTGAGTTTGTCTTAAAAGCAGAACAGGGCCGTAGTGATGAAATCAATACCTGTATCGGTTGTAACCAGGCCTGTCTGGATCATATTTTCTCGATGAAAATTGCCACCTGTCTGGTGAATCCACGTGCCTGTTATGAAACCGAACTGATCTTTAAGGAAACCAATTTAGCCAAAAATATTGCAGTGATCGGTGCGGGGCCGGCAGGTTTAAGCTTTGCTATCTATGCAGCAGGTCGTGGTCATCATGTCACTGTATTTGAAGCTTCGGCGCAGATTGGTGGGCAATTTAATATTGCGAAGACTATTCCAGGTAAGGAAGAGTTTTATGAAACCTTGCGTTATTTCAAACGTCAGATTGAGTTGCAACCACGTATTCAATTGAAATTAAATTGCACCGCGACCTTTGATCAGCTGGTTTCAGCCGAATTTGATGACATTGTGGTTGCCACTGGGGTGACACCGCGTCAGCTCGATATTCCTGGAATTGATCATCCTAAAGTGTTGTCTTATCTGGAGGTACTAAGAGAGCGTAAACCAGTCGGCCAGCGTGTGGCGATTATTGGTGCAGGGGGTATTGGCTTTGATACAGCCGAGCTGCTCAGTCATGGGACCGAAAGTGGTAGTGTCAATCCGGAAAAATTCTATGATGAATGGGGAATCGACACTAACTATGAAAATGTTGGTGGACTCAAGACAGCCAATGTAGAACAGCCTGAACGTGAAATTTATTTATTGCAGCGTAAAGCAGTTTCTGTCGGTTCAAGTCTGGGTAAAACCACAGGCTGGATTCACCGTACTGGCTTAAAACATCGTAATGTCAAAATGATTGCCGGTGCAAGCTATGAAAAAATTGATGATCAGGGCTTGCACGTTATAGTGAATGATCAACCTACAGTGTTAGACGTAGATAATGTCATTATCTGTGCTGGTCAGGAATCTTATACTGCCATGTTTGATGAACTGAAAGCTGCCGGTAAAAACGTGCATCTCATTGGTGGTGCCAAAGAAGCAGGTGAACTGGATGCGAAACGTGCAATCCGTCAGGGTGCTGAATTGGCTGCGGTGATTTAATTGATAAAACTTAAAAGATGACAGTTTTTGCTTTCATGCGAAATTGTCATGAAAGAAAGTTGATTCGCAACATTCCCTCTCCTTTGTTAAAGGAGAGGGTTAGGGAGAGGATTCTATTCTGAAACACCAGAATCCCCCTAAATCCCCCTATTTACAAAGGGGGACTTTACAACAAAAAGGAAATAATAATGACACTACAAACAACCCAAACTGCAATTATGCGTTGGCATGAAATGTTGGAAACACGTGACATGTCCATATTGAATGAACTCCTCGCGGACGATGTTGTATTCCGCTCGCCCGTGGCTTTTCATCCTTATCCCGGGAAACAGGTTGTATTTTTTATCTTGACCAATGTGGTTCAGGTCTTTGAAAACTTTAGTTATCACCGCGAATTTCTTAGTGAAGATGGTAACAATGTTGTACTTGAGTTCTCCGCCAATGTCGGCGATAAGAAACTTAAGGGAATCGACATGATTCAGTTCAATGATGAAGGTCAGATCATTGATTTTGAAGTAATGATACGACCAAAATCTGGACTTGAAGCCTTAGCTATAGAAATGGGCCAGCGGATTCAGGCTTATCAGGCTAATACTTAATTTCCTACAATTGATTCAAGTCGGCATGAAGTTTGTACATCACTGATAGAAAACTAGAGGGGAATACAGATGAAAATGTGGCTTAAAAAAATGAGTCAACTTTCAAGTGAATATCTGGACCGCTTTAGCGGAGCCGATCTTCCAACACTTTATTATAATCCGAATGGTTTATTTTCTGGTGTGATTGAACGTTTACCACTTTTAAAACAGAAATATCGTCCAACACCGTGGTTATCGAATGCGCATGCGCACATTCTATATCTGGACTTGATAAAAAAACGCACGATTAAGCTGCAATATGATGTGCTTGAGCAGCTGAATATGTCCGATGGCGGCATTACTGGCATTGCCTGGTATGGTTTAGATTTACCGCCAAGTACACCTACCATTGTGCTATTGCATACCATTACCGGCTCTCCGGAATCCATGCGGGAGCTGGTGCGTGACCTACATAAATATACAGGCTGGCGTGTTGCTCTGTGTTTGCGCCGTGGTCATGCTGACCTGCCAATGCCTGTGCCAAAAATGAACTTGTTTGGTTCAACCCAAGATCTGCGTGAACAGTTGCTTTATATTCAGGACAAGTTTCCTCAATCCGATCTCTATGGTGTGGGTTCCTCTGCGGGGACAGGACTGTTGGTTCGCTACTTGGGTGAAGAGGGCGAGCAAACCCCACTCAAAGCAGCCTTTGCTTTATGCCCAGGCTATAACACTGAAACCGGTTTTGCCTATGTACATCCGTTTTATAGCAAAGTCATGGCTAAAAAACTGATCAAACGTTTTATCCATCCTTATCAGGAAACCTGGCAGATTTATCCTTCATGGAAGCAATTGCTTGAGGTGAAAGACTTGTCTGAATTTGAACAGCGCTACTATGAGCTGGCAGGCTTTTCAGATTATGAAAGTTATACCAAGGCCACCAATCCAATTTATGTATTTGAAAATGTCAAAATTCCATTGATGATTTTGAACTCGGAAGATGACCCGGTCTGTCATATCCAGAATCTGGAACCGTATAAGGATGTCATTCGAGCCATGCCAAATATTGTGGTCGTCACCACTAAAAAAGGTAGCCATTGTGGCTTTTATCAGGGCTTAATGCAGACAGAATCATGGGCCACTCGTCTGATGGCAGATTATTTACTGCAACTTTCCGATACTCCAACGGCAGCTTGAAAGAGATTTTTAAACCATAAAAAACCCAGCATAAGCTGGGTTTTTTTGATGAAGGATTATATTAGTTTTCAAGTGCTGGCATAGCAGCAGCAATTGCATCTGCAACTGCATCATCTTCAGACTTATTTGCAGAAGATGAGTTGTTTTTAGGAGCGGCTGGTGTTGCTGCAGGTTTTGCAGGCTGCTCAGTGCTTGAATTTGTTTCAGCTGCAGGCGCAGGCTCTGATTGAGCAGGTTCCGGTTTTTTAACTTCACGGCGAATTTCAGTCGTAGTATTCGCAGTTTGTTCGCGCTGGATTTCAACAGTCGGTACTGCTGGTGCTTCTTCAACCGGTTCAACTGATGTTGATTCTAATGGTTCAACAGGCTCAAGTTGTACAGGTTCCGGAGCAACCACTTCAGATGCTGGAGTAACTTCGGTTTGTTCTTCTTCTTTTGGAGCTTCTTTTTTTACACAACCAGTCAGTGTAAGGCCAGTCAGGATCAGGGTACAGATTAAAAGTTTCTTCATCATCATTGCATCAAACAGAATAGTGTAGGGTGTGAATGTTCCTATTATAGCAGCAAAATGCAATATATAAATCATATGAACTTACTGTAATTTTTTTCAGGAATTGCTGTTAGAATAGTCAATTGTTTATTGTTCTTTGATTTGATGCGGATTGACTTTGCTTTATTGGTACAAGGTAAAGTAAAATTGCGCAACATTGCAGGCCGATTTAGGCTCGATTGTACGAGAAACCCAATGACCCATTTTATTTTCGTGACTGGTGGTGTTGTTTCATCACTAGGTAAAGGTATTTCAGCTGCTTCTGTTGCTGCACTTTTAGAAGCCCGTGGTTTAAAAGTGACCATGGTAAAAATGGATCCATACATTAATGTCGATCCAGGGACTATGAGCCCATTCCAGCACGGTGAAGTTTTTGTTACAGAAGACGGTGCTGAAACAGACTTAGACTTGGGTTACTACGAACGTTTCTTGCGTCGTGCGAAAATGACCAAACTGAATAACTTTACATCAGGCCGTGTTTACCAGGATGTTCTGAATAAAGAACGCCGTGGTGACTACCTGGGTGGTACTGTACAAGTTATTCCACACATTACTGACAACATCAAAGAACGTGTACTTCGCGCTGGCGAAGGTTATGACGTTGCGATCGTTGAGATCGGCGGTACTGTAGGTGACATTGAATCTCTCCCATTCATGGAATCTGTACGTCAGTTAATGGTTGAACTTGGTCATAAACGTACGATGCTGATGCACTTAACGTTACTCCCATACATTAAGTCTGCAGCAGAATTAAAAACTAAACCAACTCAACACTCAGTAAAAGAACTTCTGTCTATTGGTATTCAACCAGACATTTTGATCTGCCGTACTGAACATGATGTTGATGCAGATACGACGCGTAAAATTGCCTTGTTCACTAACGTAGAAGCGCGTGCAGTAGTCGTGTGTAAAGATGCACGTACGATCTACCAGATTCCACGTACTTTCTATGAACAGAACGTTGATGATCTCATCTGTGAACGTTTCGGCTATGACAATCTTCCAGAAGCAGACCTGTCTGACTGGGATAATGTGGTAGAAGCTTTACTGAACCCTGAATACACCGTTCGTGTGGCAATGGTTGGTAAATATGTTGAACTTCCAGATGCCTATAAGTCTGTGAACGAAGCACTTTTACATGCCGGTATTCAAAACCGCGTGAAAGTTCAGATCGACTATGTCAATGCTGAAGAACTTGAAAGCCAAGATGTCAATGAAGTATTGAAAGATGCGGATGCGATTCTGGTACCAGGCGGTTTTGGTGAACGTGGTACTGAAGGAAAAATGAAAGCAATTCGTTTTGCACGTGAAAACGGTGTGCCATTCCTGGGCATCTGTTTAGGTATGCAGCTTGCAGTGATCGAATATGCACGTAATGTGGCGGGTATCACTGATGCGACTTCAACAGAATTCAACCGTTCAACCAAATCTCCATTGATTGGTCTGATCACTGAATGGTTAGATGAGCGCGGTGAAGTTCAACAGCGTTCAGTAGATTCTGATCTTGGCGGTACCATGCGTCTAGGTGCACAGAAGTCTGAACTGGTACCGGGTACCAAGACTGCTGAAGTGTATGGTTCGGATGAAATTATCGAACGTCACCGTCACCGTTACGAGATGAACAACCGTTATATCCCAGTGCTGGAAGAAAAAGGCATGAAGATTTCTGGTTATTCTCCAGTGCAACACCTGGTAGAAACTGTTGAAATTCCTGCACATCCTTGGTTTATTGCAGTACAATTCCACCCGGAATTTACCAGCTCGCCACGTGATGGACATCCATTATTTGCCGGTTTCATTGATGCTGCGAAAAAACAGTACCAAAAAACTAAATAATGCGAGTTTAAGACACAACTAGGAAGTTTAAATGTCACAATTAAAACCACAAGAAATTGTACGTTTAGGCGATATACAAATGGCAAACCACTTGCCATTTGTACTATTCGGCGGCATGAACGTACTTGAGTCGAAAGACTTAGCTTTTGAAATTGCAGAGACTTATGTTGATATCTGCAAACGTTTAGATATTCCATATGTCTTTAAAGCAAGTTTTGACAAAGCCAACCGTTCAAGCCTGAACTCATTCCGTGGGCCTGGCCTGGAAAAAGGAATCGAGTGGTTAGCCGACATTAAAAAACATTTTAATGTGCCAATTATCACTGATGTACATGAGCCGTATCAGGCTGCTCCTGTGGCAGAAGTTGCTGACATTATCCAGCTACCTGCATTCTTAAGTCGTCAGACTGACCTAGTTGAAGCGATGGCAAAAACTGATGCCATTATCAACATCAAGAAAGCCCAGTTCCTTGCTCCGCACGAAATGCGCCACATTTTGCATAAGTGTCTGGAAGCAGGGAATGACAAGCTAATTCTTTGTGAGCGTGGTTCAGCCTTTGGTTACAACAATCTGGTTGTAGACATGCTGGGCTTCGACATCATGAAAGAAATGAACGTGCCAGTATTCTTTGATGTAACACATGCATTACAAACTCCAGGCGGTCGTGCTGACTCTGCCGGTGGTCGTCGTGCGCAGATTACTACACTGGCGCGTGCCGGTATGGCAACAGGTCTTGCAGGTTTGTTCCTGGAAGCTCATCCAAATCCGGATGTGGCAAAATGTGATGGTCCTTGTGCCTTGCGTTTATCTCAACTAGAACCATTCCTGGCTCAATTAAAAGAGCTGGATACTCTAGTGAAAGGATTTGAAAAATTAGATACCCATTGATGCAGTTTTAAGCATCCTGTTATTAATCAACTGAGGAATTGTTCATGAGCCAAATCGTTGACATTCGTGCACGTGAAATTTTGGACTCTCGTGGTAACCCAACCATCGAAGCAGACGTTATCCTGGCATCTGGCGTAGTTGGCCGTGCATGTGCACCATCTGGTGCTTCAACTGGTTCTCGTGAAGCTTTAGAACTTCGTGATGGCGATAAAGCACGTTACCTAGGTAAAGGTGTTAAAACTGCGGTTAACAACGTAAACACTCTGATTCGTGATGCGTTAGTGGGTAAATCAGTATTCGAACAGAAAGACATCGACAATACGATGATCGCTTTAGATGGTACTGAAAACAAAGAAAAATTAGGTGCAAACGCAACTTTGGCAGTATCTCTTGCTGCTGCGCGTGCTGCTGCTGAAGAAAAGAAAACGCCGCTTTACCAATATATCGCAGATCTTCGTGGTCAAAAGATTTTGACTATGCCTGTTCCAATGATGAACATCCTGAACGGTGGTGCTCACGCAGACAACACTGTTGATATTCAGGAATTCATGATTGAGCCTGTAGGTTTCACTTCATTTTCTGAAGCGTTACGTGCCGGTGCTGAAATCTTCCATTCTTTAAAATCAGTTTTGAAGAAACAAGGTTTGAACACTGCAGTTGGTGATGAAGGTGGTTTTGCGCCAAACCTTCGTTCTAACGAAGAAGCTATTACTGTGATCCTGTCTGCAATCGAGCAAACTGGTTACAAGGCTGGTTCTGATATTATGCTTGCGCTTGACTGTGCATCTTCAGAATTCTACAAAGATGGTCAATATATCCTGGCTGGTGAAGGCAACAAATCGTTCACAAGCAACCAGTTTGCTGACTACCTTGCAGGTCTGGTAAATCAATACCCTATCATCTCGATTGAAGATGGTCTGGACGAATCTGACTGGGAAGGCTGGTCTTACCTGACTTCTATCCTTGGCGATAAAATCCAGTTGGTGGGTGATGACCTGTTCGTTACGAATCCTAAGATTCTTCAACGCGGTATCAACGAGAAAGTAGGTAACTCAATCCTGATCAAGTACAACCAGATCGGTACATTGACTGAAACTTTAGATGCAATCTACCTTGCGAAAGCAAATGGTTACTCTACTGTAATCTCTCACCGTTCAGGCGAAACTGAAGATTCTACTATTGCAGATCTTGCAGTAGGTACAGCAGCAGGTCAAATCAAGACTGGTTCACTTTGCCGTTCTGACCGTGTAGCGAAATATAACCAATTACTTCGTATCGAAGAATTGACTCAAGCTGCATATCGCGGTAAAGCTGAGTTCAAAGGTTTGAACTAAGCGACTTATGTCAATGTTAAATGTATTCGACTCCTTGATGAGTAAAGTACTGTTGGGCCTTGCGATCGTTTTGATCGCAGGGTTTCAATATTTATACTGGTTCGGTGAGGGTGGTTATAATGACCATCAGGCATTGACCCAGAAAATTCAGCAACAAGTAGAATTGAATGAAGAACTGAAAGAACGTAATCGCGTTCTGGCCGCAGAAGTTTATGATTTGAAGAATGGTATTGAAGCCATCGAAGAGCATGCCCGTCTCGATCTAGGTTTGATCAAGCCGCATGAAACCTTTGTGCAAATGAGCACTATTAGTACTCAATATAAACCGATTTATCTTAATCCGAATAAAGTAGACCTGAGAACCAATGAATCAGCTGATGTTCCAACAACACCATAAATTGTGGGTCATTTTACCAGCTGCAGGTTCCGGTAGCCGATTTTCCAAAACCGAACTTAAACAATACCAGATGATTCAGGAACGGACCGTTCTTGAACACACGGTTTCCCGTCTGAATCAATTGCCATTAGCAGGTTATGTCCTTGCGATTGGTGCACAGGATGATGTTGCCAAGACTCTGCCACTTTCTCATCTGGATAAAGCACATTTTTGCTTGGGCGGTGCAGAGCGCGTCAACTCTGTACTAAATGCCTTGGAATATTTATCTGAGATTGCTTCAGAAGAGGATTGGGTTTTGGTGCATGATGCAGCCCGTCCTTGTGTGAGTCAAAGCTCCCTGATTGATCTGGTCAATACAGCAATTCAAACTGATCAGGCTGCGATTCTGGCCATTCCGGTACGGGATACCTTAAAACGTGTCGTAAAGGATCATGGTATTGAAATGACAGTAGATCGTTCGACATTATGGCAGGCGCAAACACCACAAATGGCGAAACTTGGAACTTTGAAGCGTGCGATTCAGCAGGCACTCGCAGATGGTGCTACCATTACCGATGAAGCCAGTGCACTGGAACATATAGATGAACCCGTCCAAGTAGTACAGGGGCGTTCCGATAATATTAAAATTACCTATCCAGATGATCTGGAACTGGCGAAGTTGATTCTGGCTGTCCAGCGCTAAATATATTGCAATAAAAATGGAATAAATCGGTCAATGGCGATTTATTCCGGAGCACTTTAACTTATAATTTTGCCATCATGAATTTTCTACCCGTGGGCCAATGATCCCTTCACAGCAGTATCGTTTTTTGCGGCAGTCCGCACGCGATGGACGTAGTATTAATCCCCAGAATGCCTCCCGATGGACCAAGTTGCACCTTGATCCATGGCTGCTTTGTTTCCTGATTTTAAATGCGATCTTGGGTCTGATGGTGGTTTACAGTGCCACCTCTGAAGATTCGGGGATGGTGATTCGCCAGGCGATCAGTTTTGGTGTGGGTTTTGTGGTAATGTTTATCTGTGCCCAAGTACCACCCAAGGTCTATCAGGCTGCCAGTCCATATTTTTATATGTTCGGTATCTTTATGCTGCTGCTGGTCTTTGTGATTGGTGAAAAGCGTCTTGGGGCAACCCGCTGGATTACGTTGCCGGGTGTGGGGAGCATGCAGCCGAGTGAGGTAATGAAGTTTGCCATGCCACTGATGATGGCCTGGTACTTTGCCCGTAAACCTTTCCCTCCAAAGTTTCTGGATATTGTCGGTGCCTTGGTGATTTTAGGCGTGCCTTTCGTACTGGTGGCATTACAACCTGATTTAAATATTGGTCTGGTGATTCCGGGAATCTTTGTACTGTTCTTAAGTGGCATGTCATGGCGTTTAATTGCTGGAGCCTTTGCTGCTTTAGCTATTGCAGTACCGCTGCTGTGGATGTTCTTGTTGCAGGAATATCAAAAGAAACGGATTTTGACTTTATTCGATCCAGAATCAGATGCCTTGGGCGCAGGCTGGAATATTATCCAGTCCAAAATTGCCATCGGTTCGGGTGGGGTTATGGGGAAAGGCTATTCGCAAGGCACCCAGTCTCATCTAGGTTATCTGCCTGAACATCATACCGACTTCATCATGTCGACTTATGCCGAAGAATTTGGTTTTATCGGGGTGTTTCTGCTATTCAGCCTGTTTACGGCCATTATTATTCGCTGTCTGATTATTGGCATGAATAGCTTTCATAACTTTGGCCGTTTGTATGCCGGTGCGATCGGACTGACTTTCTTTTTCTTCGTGTTTTTAAACTCAGGCATGGTCAGTGGGATTTTACCTGTAACGGGTGACCCTTTGCCATTGATGAGTTATGGTGGTACAGCCGTAATTTCCATGTTGGCAGGGATGGGTATTGTGATGTCAATTCATACTCATCGGTAGAAAATTCAATGAAGTAAGTTTTCAAAGCCGGACCAGTTCTGGCTTTTTTATTGCTCGTATTTATTAAAAGTAGCTTTATGCTATAAATATTCAATAACTTAGATAAATCGTATGTAATTTTTATTGTTGAGGGGAAAATGCATAAATTAATTATAGCCATTGGAATTTTGGGCTTATCTGTTTCAGCTTGGGCCAAACCACTGAGTCAGGCTGAATTTAAGGCGCAAACCAAACAAAAATATGATGAGTTAGAGCTAAAACTTGCCGTGTTGAACTCATCGGTAGACCGACGTGAGCATCCTGCACTTATGATTGCTAAAGCCTGTGAATATGCAACCGGTTTAAAGCAGTTAAAGTATCTATCAGAACAGAATCTGCATCTTGCGACAGCGCAGGATGAATTCCGGTTTGTGAGTACACTGGATAATCAGTTTACTCAATCCCTTCAGGATTTGGGAACTACCTATGAAACAGGCTGTGTTTCACAAAAGAAATAAAGAACAAAAAGCCCTCAAATGAGGGCTTTGTTTTTGGCTGTTTAATACCTAATTAAGAAACCAGGTGTAATAACCCCATAGCATTAACGGCCAAGCCAGAAACGGACTAAATAGCCATTTCCAGAACCAGTGCTGAGGGATAAAGCCAACCCCGTGAATAAAACCGCCTGAAATGCCGATCATGATAAACATCATGGCGCGGTGGCTATATTCCCCGTTGGCATCCAGCATTGCAGCAGGATGAACCAGCAACACCGCTGCGAGTGGAAAAGCCAATAGGCAAGAAATCACCATTGCAAAAGGGTTAGATTTTTTTTCTATCTTTACTTGTTCAACTGCAGCGTCTGTCATCTCTTATTTCTCATCCAGGTCTTGATGATTTTCAATATACAGTGCACTGAGTACACCAGCGAAACAGGCCATCAAAATGCCGAGAATCCATGCGAAATACCACATAATTTTATCTCCTAAGACACAGCCTTAGTACAGGCTGTGTGAATTCTCTTGAATATGTTTTTTGGTAATCACGCCCCACATCTTGTAGTAACACCAAGTGGTGTAGCACAGAATCAGTGGAACGAAAATGCATGCAGCTACAGTCATCACAGTTAAGGTATTTTGGCTGGAGACCGCATCCCACATGGTTAAGCTTGCAACTGGGTTGATGCTAGATGGCATCAGGAATGGGAACAGGGCAAAACCGGCAGTCAAAATTGCACCGATCACTGCCAGGGATGAACCCAGGAAGCTCAGGCCTGCTTTATTTTTACCTGCTGCCAGTACAATGATCAAGCCACCCAAAATGCCGGCAATTGGAGCAGCCATTGTGATTGGATAAGTCGAATAGTTGTTCATCCAGCCTGGATTGGCATTGGTCATCACTTCTTTGGCAAGCGGGTTGGCAACACCATTGGTATCAAAAGGTGTAACCAGGGTGTAGCCTTGAATACCACCAAAGTACAGCCAAGCGCCTGCAGCCAGGAAAGCTACCAGATAAACAATCCCCATGATTTTGGTTGCTTTGGCAGAACGTTCACGTAAATCGCCATCTGTACGTAGCATCAACCATGCACCACCGTGTGCACACAGCATAGATAAGCTGACAACACCACATACCAGTGCAAATGGATTGAGCAGGGCAAAGAAGCTGCCAGAATAAGTCGAACGAACTGTTTCGTCTAATGTAAATGGAACACCCAGGAACATATTGCCGAATGCGACACCGAAAACCAGTGCAGGCACAGCACCACCAACTGCTAGGCCCCAATCCCAGGCATTACGCCATTTGGTATTTTCCAGTTTGGAGCGATAGTCGAATCCTACTGGACGCAGGAATAAGGCAAACAGAACAAGCAGAAGTGCCCAGTACATACCAGAAAAGGCAGTTGCATAAACCATTGGCCAGGCAGCAAACAGGGCACCACCCGCAGTAATAAACCAGACCTGGTTACCATCCCAATGCGGGGCAATCGTATTGATTGCCGCACGACGTTCTTCATCATTCTGACCCACGAATGGCATGATCGCCATGGAGCCCATATCAAAGCCATCAGTCAGGGCGAAACCAATCAGCAAGACGCCAACCAGTACCCACCAGATTATTTTGAGTAATTCATATTCGATCATGCTTGAGCCTCCTCATTTGCCTTTTTTGCAGCTTCAAGTTTCTCGAAGTGGTATTTACCAGTATGTAGAGAACTTGGGCCAAGGCGTGAGAATTTAATCATTAAGTACATTTCAATGATCAGCAGTACAGTGTAGAACGCTGCTAATGCAATGATTGAACCCCATACATCGCCTGTGCTTAAGCTTGAAGTCGATAAATGTGTAGGCAGAACCTCACCAATAGTCCAAGGTTGACGACCTACTTCAGCAACAAACCAGCCAGTTTGTGCCGCAATCCATGGAAGTGGTAGTGCAAATAATGCAAATTTTAATAACCAAGGTTTGTTTTCTGCATTGCGTTTAGCCACCGCAAAAGTTGCAAGAACAAATAGAACCAGCATCAGGAAGCCAGAAGCGACCATGGCACGAAATGCCCAGAACAGGCTTGGTACATGTGGAATAGTATCTTTTGCTGCTGCCTTAATTTGCTCGTCAGAAGCATCTACAACATTTGCAGTATATTTTTTCAGAAGCAGACCGTAGCCCAAATCTTTTTGAGTTTCTGCAAATGCAGCTTTCAGCTCAGGAGACTGATCACCAGCACGTAGTTTTTCCAGTTGTTCATAAGCCACCATACCGTTTCGGATACGACCTTCATGTTCAACCAGCAGGTCTTTAATACCGGTAACAGGCGTATCTACAGAACGTGTAGCGATAATCCCCATAACATAAGGAATTTTCACAGCATAATCGGTAGACATGGTTTCTTTATTTGGGAAGCCAAATAAAGTAAATGCTGCAGGTGCTGGTTCAGTTTCCCATTCTGCTTCAATCGCAGCCAGTTTGGTTTTCTGTACATCACCAATTTCATAACCAGACTCATCGCCCAGCAGGATCACAGAAAGAGTTGAGGCTAAGCCGAAAATGGCAGCAATCGCAAATGAACGGCGTGCAAATGGCAAGTCACGTTTTTTCAGCATATAGTAACTTGAAATCGCCAGTACGAAGATGGCACCAGTCACATAACCTGCAGAAACAGTATGTACGAATTTAACCTGTGCAACCGGGTTAAAGATCAGTGCTGCAAAGTCCACCATTTCCATACGCATGGTTTCATAGTTGAATGCTGAACCAACCGGGTTTTGCATCCAGCCATTGGCAACCAGAATCCACAGTGCAGACATGTTAGATCCCAGTGCAACTAACCAGGTCACGCCCAGATGCTGTACTTTGGATAAACGGTCCCAACCGAAGAAGAATAAACCAATGAAAGTAGATTCAAGGAAGAAGGCCATCAAACCTTCAATAGCCAATGGTGCACCGAAAATATCACCCACATAATGCGAATAATATGCCCAGTTGGTTCCGAACTGGAACTCCATGGTCAAGCCTGTGGTTACCCCTAAGGCAAAGTTAATCCCGAACAGTTTTCCCCAAAACTTAGTCATGTCCTTGTAAATTTCTTTGCCGGAAATCACATAGGTGGTTTCCATAATGGCAAGCAGAAATGCCAGGCCTAAGGTCAGTGGAACAAAAATAAAGTGATACATCGCGGTCATAGCGAACTGGAACCGCGAAAGATCGACCACGCTTTCAGAAATCATCAACGTGTCTCCTTGATTTGGGAAGGATTGCCGGCGATACGCTCGGCGACTTGAGTGTCAAAATCTTTTGGAATAGTAGGCGCATCAAACCAGATATTTTTAATTATCATTAGTAAAATAACCTTGATAATTAAAATGGCGGTTATTTCTCTAACCACTCTCTGGTTTAGATTTTTGGGAACTAAGCTCATTCGACTAAGCCTGTTATATGACTTGTTGTATATTATTAATCTATTGTAACTAAAAAATAAATAGACGATACAGTTTAAATAAATATATATTTATAAGTATTTGAAAATAATAAATATATATTTATATGAGTTAAAATTTATTCTAAATATTTTTTTATGTAATTTTATTGGTTTTTAAATCCGACTAAAATGCTTATATTTATATATTTTAATGTAGATTATTTTGGTTGGAATAATATTCTCCTATTTTTAAATCTGATTAAAACGCTTGGTTTTAAAATAAAGAATAAAATTAATCAAACTAAATTGGTTGGTTTTATAAGGGTTGAATATCAGTGTCACAATCTTTCTCATCTTATTTATTTTGATAAAAAACACGCAAAAGAAAGAACATGCTGGAGGCATGTTCTTTTTAAGCTTTGTGAGGGAGGCTGGACTTAGAAGTCGTAACGCATGCCTAGAGAAAGACCTAGGCTGTCTTCACCGCGTACGCCACCTACAGTATTGGTACGACCTTGTGCCCAAGGGGTAAGGTTTGAGTTTTCATCATTTAGTACAGTTGCTATGTTGCCATAAATGCGGACTGTTGGATCTAAACGATGTTCAATTCCAATCGCCAGTAAAGTAGCATTGGCATCATCGGCATCTACATCACGGTGAAAGACCTGTCCACGCAATGAGGTCTTGGCTGCTAATTTATATTCACCCGCGATGCCAAAGACCTGAGCATCAGGATTGACTTCGGTATTGTCATGCTGAAGGAACTGATACAGACCACCGAGTTTCAAGTCTGGCGTGATTTTGTAGGCACCTGCAATCCGGAAACCATCACGTTCACCACGACTGGCTTCTTCTTCATAATGTTCATATGCCGCTGCAAAATCAACTTTATCTTTTTGGTAGGTAAGGGCAAGGTCATAAGCCTTATCTTTATCTTTTTCACCATCCTTAGATGCATCCGGGCTGTTGGCTTCATGTAGGGAAAGTGCACCCAGAACATTAAATCCATTGCCGAATTTTGGTGATTTATATTCAATGCTATTGGCATTACGTTCATCAAAACGCAGATTCCCTACTCGGGTCACATTACGTACATCGCCGACCATATCTCCAAAGAAGTTAACTGGACTGCGCGCCACTTTAAATGGGCTGTCGAAACGGCCGATCCGTGCCTGACCGAACTCACCTTTTAAACCGACAAAGGTATCACGAGTAGCAAACTCGACATCATCATTTGCAGAGCCACTGGCAAAGTTAATTTCCTGCTCAATCTGGCCAAATACGGTCATGCCATTTTCAAGTGTCTGTTCAGCTTTAAATCCAAGGCGTGATGCATTGGAGGAAATTCCAACTTCATTATAATCCTGGCCATCATCTAGATAATCTAAAGACACATGTGCACGTCCATAGACTTTGACATCAGCAGCGACTGCCATGAGCGGTGTGAAAACGCTCGCCCCAATTGCGAAAATGCAAAGTGATTTTTTCATATAAAGCTCCAATCAGACTTTTTTAGGTCTTTTGAGGTGTATGCAGTAGCTCGGTCTTGGCTACCATCCTGTATTGGTGCTCAGTATTGAGGATGAATAAGTCAGTATGGTTAAGGAAATATTGCAGATCTATGAAATCTAAAAAGGGAGCAATTTTAATTTTTAAGATTCTGTGCAGGATTTTTTTGCTTTAGTTAACGCTGATCCAGTAGATGAGTAATGCGGTTTTAATAAAGTCATTTAAGAGGAATACTGTATTTATGAATGGTGATAAAAAATGAAAAATAAGGCATAAAAAATGGAGCCGAAGCTCCATTTTTAAGGACGAAGAATGAATTAAAGAGCAGCTTTAATTTTCTCTGCCAGTTGTTTGATTTTTTCCTGATCACCCATTTGTGCAGCATGTTTGCCGAGATTGTGCAAAGAGGTAGGTACCAGATGGAAATGAACATGCGGAACAGTCTGACCCGCCGCAGCGCCAGAGAGCTGCATGAGTACAATGCCATCTACACCTAAACCTTTTTCAATCGCTTTGGCAATTTTTTGCACCACCTGAATGGTATAGGCTGCAACTTCAGGATCCAGGTCAAGCAAGGTAATTGCTGGAGTTTTAGGAATGACCAGAGTATGACCATCGGCCTGTGGCATGATGTCCATAAATGCAAGAACTCGGTCATCTTCATACACTTTAATTGCTGGAAGTTCATCACGCAGAATTCGTGCAAAAATATTTTGGTCATCGTAAGTCATAAGTGCATTCCTTGAGCAGAATTGAATTGTATTATTTACAGTTCAATTCTTTCTGACGTTCTTTGATCGCGTCAAGACGTTGCTGCTCTTTTTCTGAAAATTTTGGCTTGGTTGTGTAGCAATTATCATTAAACTTTGCTTTTGCTTCAGGATCCTTGAAACAGAAACCTTTTGATGCATAAATGACATCATGGTCATTTTTCAATTTTTTGCATTCCTGTTCAGATGCAAGAACCGATGTTGAAGCCCCAAACAAAGTTGCAGAACCGACGAGTGCTGCAACAAATAACTTATTCATAAGAGTTTCCTCAGTATCACTGCATGTGGCTAGTCTATAGTCACAATATTAGGTTTGTTTATTATTATTCAATGGCGAGATATTACTCAATGGTAATATTACTCCATGATTCATACATTTTTACAGCACTGGAAAAGTCACTATTTTTATCCGACAGATTGCTAGCAGCTTGCACCAGACTTTGACCTAAAGCGAGAAGTGGTACTGCCAGTTTGGCATCGCGCGCAAGATCAAGTGCAATGCCTGTATCTTTGGCTAAAAGAGGCAGGGCAAAGGTAACAGGGAAGCTACGGTTCAAAACACGCTGTGGTAAAACGGTTTCAGTCACATTGCTTTTACCGCTTGATGCATTGATACAATCCAGCGCTTCATTCAGGTCAACGCCGTGCGCTTTCAGTGTGGAAAAGCCTTCTGCTGCTGCACACAGGTTTACAGCCAGTAACATATTATTTACCGCTTTTACCGCAAAGCCGGCACCTGATGTCCCCACATGCTTGATCAATTTGCCAAACGCCTGCATCGCTGGCAGGGCTTTTTCAAAGCCTTCCGCATTACCGCCGACCATCACAGTCAATGTGCCATTTTCCGCACCAATGGTCTGGCCACTCACAGGCGCATCCAGGAAAATCACACCCTGTTCAGCCAGTGCTTCTTCTAAGCGTCGGGCAGCGTCAGGAACACCGCTGGTACAGTCTACCCAGATACTGCCAGCTTTAAGGCTGAGGCCTTGGACTAATGCTTCAACATCGGCACTGGTCGGCAGGCAGGAAAAAATAATATCTGCCTGAACTGCCTGTTCTAAAGCGACAGCTTGGGTGCCATATTCAGCAGCATGTTCTTCAGCCTTGGCAAAAGTACGGTTCCAGACATAAACTGTCTCAAAATGCTTGGGTAAATGCGCTGCCATGCGATAACCCATTGCGCCTAAACCAATAAATGCCACTGACTGAATCATGTCATACCCTCTGAATAAAATAATAAATACCTGAAAATTGCCGGCTCTTCCGGAATTAAGCATCTATCCGGGTTGAGCGTTGTGCCAGCCAGGTGGTCAGTTTCGGCCAGAATGTATTGGCTGTTTTCTGATTGGACATCAGTCCAAGATGACCACCCGGGATAAGAGTAAACGTCTTATCGGTACTACTTGTCAATTCCATCAATGGTTTAGCTGACTGTTCCGTAACAATCTGATCGGTTTTCCCAGCCCCGACCAGTAAGGAACAGTTAATATTTTTCAGGTCAATCGTTCGGCCGTTTAAAGTCATTGAGCCATTTTTTAAAGGATTTTGCAGCCATAAGTGCAGCACCATGTCCTGATTGATTCCACCCGGATAATCAATCATCTTGTTCAAAAAATTGCCCATGGTGGCATGTTCATAGACATCTTCAACATTTTCCAGGTTCATCAAAAACTGCTTCTGGCTTTTAAACCAGCCAATCGGATCAAGGAGCTTAAATCCCAATGCATTGATGATGCCGGGCGAATGAATATATTCCTTAGGAATCAATCCTTGGTGAATCGCCTGTTGCAGGGTTTTATTTTTGGAAATGAGCTTGTTGGTGGTGCTAAAAAGCTTGCCAACGCGACCGGATGCATAACTGTCAATCGGGCTACCCAGTACAATCAGGTTTTTAACATGTTCAGGGGAATGTAGCGCAGTATAAAGTGTGACAAAAATTCCAGCCATACTCCAGCCATGCAAGGAAATAAACTGACTGCCTGAATGCGAGCAGATTCGTTCAATAGCCTGAGGAATCGCGCCGTCGATAAAAGACAGGAAATTCAAGTGACGGTGTTTATAACGGAAACGTTTCCATTCCACTAAATAGACATCAAAACCGCTATGCTGAAAATGCTTGACTAGTGAACGGTAAGGATACAGATCATAAATATCCATATTAATCGCAAGAGGGGCAACAAAGACTAACGGCTCACGGTACTTTTTTTCAGGCGCTGCATAATAGCGAATTTTGCAGAACTCAGTCGCAGCAATATATTCAAAGGGCGTTTTTTGCGAAAGAATCAGGGAAGACGAGTTAAATAACCGTGCATTCAGGTGTTTTAATTTTTTCTTCTGGCGTTGAATATTTTGTTTTAACTGAATCATGTAAATAATTTATCCGTATACAAAGGAGAATTGGTCGAAGTCTAAGCAATAATTGCTTATTATGCCTTGACCTGAAATAGCTTAGACGCTCAAAATGTTGGCAATTTTTTACAAAAGGCAGCCTTTGGGCTGAAGTAAAGTGATGAGCCAGCAAGACGATTTTAACTATCAATTAGAAACTTTAGCCATCCGTACCGGTCACACCCGCAGCTTCGAGGGTGAGCATGGTGAACCGATTTTTCTAACATCGTCATTTGTTTATGAAAATGCGGCTGAAGCCGCAGCGAAATTTTCAGGCCAGGAGCCGGGTAATATTTACTCTCGCTTTACTAATCCAACTGTTGCCATGTTTGAAAAGCGTCTGGCTGCCTTAGAAGGCGCAGAACGCGCTGTTGCGACCAGCTCTGGTATGGCTGCGATTATGGCAGTAGCGATGGCTTACCTGAAAGCAGGCGATCATGTCATCTGTTCACGCGCCGTATTTGGTTCAACAGTTTCTTTATTTGAAAAATACGTGGCTAAATTTGGTGTCGCAGTTGAGTTTGTCGATCTGACGGATCTGGATGCATGGAAAAATGCCATCAAGCCAGAAACCAAGTTACTTTTTGTTGAATCTCCGTCAAACCCACTGGCTGAAGTGGCAGATATTCAGGCTTTGGCAGATATTGCACATGCCAATGATGCATTGCTCGCGATTGACAACAGCTTCTGTACACCAGTGTTACAACAACCACTCAAATTTGGTGCAGACTTAGTCGTATATTCTGCGACTAAATATCTGGATGGCCAGGGTCGTGCACTCGGTGGCGCTGTGGCAGGTAACCACAAACTGCTTGAAGAAATTTTTGGTTATGTACGTACTACCGGTCCTTCTATGAGCCCGTTTAATGCCTGGGTATTCCTGAAAGGTCTGGAAACTTTACGCTTACGTATGCGTGAACATTCTGCCAATGCACAAAAACTGGCAGAATTCTTAAATGCACATCCGAAAGTAGAAAAAGTTTACTATGCAGGTTTGCCTGAGCATATCGGTCATGAACTGGCTGCAAAACAACAAACCGGTTTCGGTGGTATCGTATCTTTCGAAGTGAAAGGCGGTCGTGAAGGTGCCTGGAAAGTGATTGACAATACCCAGTTCATTTCAATCACCGGTAACCTGGGTGATGTGAAATCAACCATTACTCATCCGGCAACAACCACGCATGGTAAATTGTCTCCAGAAGCCAAAGCAGCAGCGGGTATTCGTGAAGGTTTAATTCGCGTTTCTGTTGGTTTGGAAGAGATTGATGATATTATTCGCGACATTACACGCGGTTTAGATCTAATCTAATTTTATAAATATATGTTCGGAGATCTTTATGAACATTAATATGTTGATGCAGCAAGCACAGCGCATGCAAAAAGAAGTCGAAAACAACATGAAAAAAGCCAAAGAAGAGCTTGCGCAAACTGAAGTGCATGCTGAGGCTGGTGGCGGTCTGGTGAAAGTTACCATGACTTGCCGCAATGTAGTGAAGCGTATCGAAATCAATCCTGAACTGTTACAGGACGATCCAGATATGATCGAAGATCTAATTGCAGCAGCGATGAATGATGCAGCGCGTCAAGCAGAAGCGATCTCTGAAGAGAAAATGAAATCTGCAAACTCAGGTATGGGCTTACCACCTGGTCTGGCTGGTTTATTCTAAGGAAGTATGCGCAATGTTTAGTGATCGTTTTGATCAACTGGTTCAAGCATTACGCATTTTGCCAAGCGTTGGGCCGAAATCGGCCCAACGTATGGCTTTGCATTTAATCATGAAAAATCGTGAAGGGGCGATCGGTCTGGCACATGCCTTGACTGAAGCAATCGATCACATTCATGAATGCTCGATCTGCCATTCATTGACGGAAGATGAAGTCTGTAATATCTGTACCTCACTTGAGCGTGATGATGAACTGCTTTGTGTAGTGGAGTCACCCGCAGATGTCATGGCAATTGAGCAAAGCGGCAGTTTCCGCGGTAAATATCATGTTCTGGGTGGTCATCTGTCACCTCTAGATGGAATCGGGCCTGAAGAAATCGGTATTCCGTATTTACTGCAACGCTTAAGTCAGGGACAGATCAAGGAAGTGATTCTGGCTACCAATGCGACTGTCGAAGGACAGGCAACTGCGCATTATCTGGTTGAAGCCAGTAAACATTTACCGGTGCAAATGACGCGTATCGCTCAAGGGGTGCCTCAAGGCGGAGAACTGGAGTATGTCGATAGTCATACATTGAGTCAGGCAGTGCATAACCGGATGCGAATTAAGTGAAATATTAATTATATTCTCTTAATATATAATATAAAAAAAATATTATTAAAAATATAAACTAGATAAGCTATATTCGAAAAATATGGAACAAAAAGTGTGATTTGGTTGTCATATTTTTATATAAAAATTCTATATATCGGGTAATATAGCTTCATCGAGCATCTAATTTTAGACTCAGTCTTTATGTTTCAATTTATTCAACATCAGCACGACTTAAATCATGTCCTGAATCTTATGGATCAAAATCCGGTCTATGGCCTGGATACAGAATTCATTAAGGTAGACACCTTGTGGCCAAAACTTGGTGTTTTTCAAATCAATGTCAATAACAATGTCTATTTGCTGGATGGAACAACACTGGATCTGAGTGAATTTCTGAATAAGATTTTTAATGCTCAACAGAATATTTTCCATGCCTGCAGTGAAGATATTGACCTGATTTATCATTACACCCAGAAAAAAGCCCTGAGCAATGTCTTTGATACACAGGTCGGCATGTCATTCCTCGGACATGGTTTGCAGGTCAGCTATCAGAATGCCTTGAAACAGATGCTGGATGTCGATATTGAAAAAGATCAGACCCGCTCTAACTGGCTGGCACGACCTTTAAGTTCTGAACAGTTACTGTATGCAGCCAATGATGTGCATTATCTGGTGCAGTTGTCGGATAAAGTCAAACAGGATCTGGAAAGCAAATATCTGCTCGATTTCGCTCTTGAAGATTGCCGTTTTTTGACCCATGAAATTGGTGAAGAAACGCCGACTGCCTTACTTTATCAGGATGTCGGTAATTATCGCCATTCACGCCGTCAATTGATGCAGTTACAACAACTGGCTGTATGGCGTGAGCAGATTGCCAAGGCGTTGAATCAGCCGCGTAGTTTTATTTTGAAAAACTCGACCATGATTGATCTGGTAGAGAAATTCCCGCGCAATAATTTCCAGCTCAGTCAGATGAAAGACATCCGGGCCAATATTGTCCGTGAACATGGCAAGACTATTCTTGATCTGTTGAAATTCCTGCCTGATCAGGCCGACTGGCCACTGCGTCTGGCACGCCCAATCCGTCATTCATCCAGAGAGATTGGTGAGAAGGTCGAAACAATGATCCAGAATATATCCAATGAAATCTCTGTACCTAAAGAAGTGCTGATGCGCAAGAAATGGCTGAATGCCTTATATCAGCATGTGGTATGTCATAAGGATGAACAGGATCTGCCAAACTACTTGCTCGGCTGGCGCTATGAGTTATTAACTCTGCCGCTAATTAAGGTATTGCATCAGGATGAGTCTTATCTGTCGACCCAGATGAAAGTGGTTGAGTGATTTTTACTGGATTGATTAAAGATAAAGCAATTATACAAAATCACGACTGATGCATTGGAGGCGGCTAATGTTTCTGTCGTTTTTTTGATGTATCCTTGCGATTGTTTTTTCAGAAAAGTCGTTTGAAACATGCAAGTGTCTATCTACAAATCTAGCAAAAAAGATGAAATGTATCTTTATGTGGCGCGTCCTGCAGATGAGAACGAAGCCGAAACATTTGAACCACTAGAGGTATTGGCTGAACCGGTACGTGTTGCTTTTGGTCGTGCGACTTTTGTCATGCATCTTGAATTGAGTGAATCGCGTAAACTGGCACGTGCCAATGTTTTACATGTGATGGATTCAATTTCTACTCGTGGTTTCTTCCTGCAAATGCCACCAGAAGGTTTGATTAACCCGAATGCGCCAGCGCCAGAAGGTCTTCGTGGGGCTTAAGCTCAGTTCAGGAGTTGTGAAATGAATGGTTTTGTAGCTGTATTGGACTCAATTCCTGACCAGAGTATTGCGTTTGCAGTGTATCTGCTGGGCAGTCTGATTGCGTTAGCCTGCTGGTATGGCGTGACCAAGCGCATGCCAAAGGCAATGGGCGGTTTTTTATGGTTGTTAGCCTTTGCCGTGCTATTAACCCCAACCGTTTCTGAAGGCAGTAATGCTTCAGTTGCACCTGCTATTTTCGGGCTGCTGTTTGGTATTCTGACCAAGGAATATGAACTCGTTTGGATTAATGCGTCACTTATTTTATTTGTCATTGGTATCGGGTCTGTGATTGGCTATTGCTGGTCGACCTATGCATCCAGTAAAACGGGTCTTGGGTCAAACAAGAAAAGTTCACCGCTGTAAATAGAAAAATAAGGTTCAATCATGTCTGCTGATATTCAACAATTCTCAGGTACGGATCAGTACATTGCCACTGACAGTTTAAAACTAGCTGTGAAAGCTGCGCGTAGTTTGCAAAAACCCTTGCTGGTTAAAGGTGAGCCGGGTACAGGTAAAACCTTGTTGGCTGAACAGGTGGCACAAAGCCTTGGACTGAAGCTGATTACCTGGCATATCAAATCAACGACCAAGGCACAGCAGGGCCTGTATGAATATGATGCGGTATCACGCTTACGTGATAGTCAGTTAGGTGATGATCGCGTTTATGACATCAAGAACTACATCAAGCCGGGTAAACTCTGGGAAGCATTTACCAGTGAAGAACGCTGTGTATTGCTGATTGATGAGATCGATAAAGCAGACATCGAGTTCCCAAATGACTTGCTGCATGAACTCGACAAGATGTCTTTCTTCGTTTATGAAACGGGTGAAACCATTACTGCTACCCAGCGTCCGATTGTCATCATCACTTCAAATAACGAGAAAGAGCTTCCAGATGCTTTCTTGCGCCGTTGTTTCTTCCACTATATCGAGTTTCCGGATGAAGCGACCATGCGTGAAATTATCGATGTGCATTTTGAGAATATTTCAGCAACGCTGGTGAATGAAGCTCTGCAAGTCTTCTTCAAGTTACGTCAGATTCCAGGCTTGAAAAAACCACCTTCAACTTCAGAACTGATCGACTGGCTAAGCCTACTCATGGCAGATGATATGCCGGAAGACATTTTAAGAAATACCGACAAGTCCAAAGCGATTCCGCCTTTGTACGGCGCGCTGATCAAAAATGAGCAGGATGTACAACTGCTTGAACGTCTAGCCTTTATGTCGCGTCGCTAAGGGAGAAACACGCATGTTTGTGCGATTGTTTTATACCCTCAGAAAATATGGCGTACCAGTTTCCACCCGTGAGCTGATTGATCTGAATCAAGCGGTGGCGGCAGGCGTGGTTTTTGCTGATCAGGGCGAGTTCTATCAGCTTGCTAAAACTGTGATGGTCAAAGACGAGCGCTACTTCGACAAGTTCGATCGCGCCATGAAAGATTACTTTGATGGTATCGCGACTTTTGATCTGGATGAACTACTGAATCAGGTGCATAAACTACCCAAAGACTGGTTTGATCTGGAACTTCTGGAAAAGCACTTAACCCCTGAACAGCGTGAAGAACTGAAAAAAGCCGGATCGCTGGAAGAACTGATGAAAATGCTGGAAGAACGCTTGCGCGAACAGCATAAAAAACATCAGGGCGGGAATAAGATGATTGGTACTGGTGGCACATCGCCATTTGGTGCCTATGGTGATCATCCTGAAGGTGTGCGCATTGGCGGGCCGGGGCGTAAACGTTCCGCCGTCAAAGTCTGGGAACAGCGTCAATACCGTAATCTGGATGATGATCAGATTCTTGGTAGTCGTCAGATGCAGATTGCACTGCGCCGTTTGCGTAAGTTCGCTCGTCAGGGTGCGGCTGAAGAACTGGACATTGATAGTACTATTCGTGAAACCGCCAAACAGGGGATTCTGGATGTGCAATTGGTGCCGGAGCGTCGTAACCGTATTAAAGTACTAATGCTGTTTGATATCGGCGGATCAATGGATGCGCATATCGCTCAGTGTGAAAAACTGTTTAGCGCCGCTAAGACCGAATTTAAGACTCTGGAATATTTCTATTTCCATAATTGTCTATACGACTATGTCTGGAAAGATAATGTCCGTCGTTCCAGTTCGCGCATGAACACCTGGGATCTGTTCAATACCTATGGACGGGATTACCGGGTGATTGTAGTGGGTGATGCCAGCATGGCACCCTATGAGTTGAACTCCGTCGGTGGGTCGGTCGAATATATGAATAATGAGGCAGGACAGGTCTGGTTACAGCGTCTGCGTCAGCATTTTGATAAAACTGCTTGGCTCAATCCTGAAGAAGAAAAATACTGGCATTACACGCATACCATTGGCCTGATTAGGCAAATCTTTGAAGATCATATGTTTCCAATGACCTTAAAAGGTATTGAGGATATGACCAAATATCTGGCGCGTTGATTCCATTTATCTATAAGTGACTTTATCTATAGTTATTAGTGCTTTAAAACGAATTATTCTAGTATAAAGTCACTTGTTATACCTTATTCCAATATTATTCAGGAATTATTATGGCTCATCAAATTAATGGTATTGCGTTGCCCAATGAAGAGGGTTTCTTTGGTCAATATGGCGGTCAGTTCATTCCACCGGATCTAAAACAGGCCATGGATGACATCAATGTTGCCTATCAGGAAATCCGTCAAACTGAAGAATTTCAAAATGAATTAAAAGACCTGTTTGCTAACTATGTCGGCCGTCCTAGCCCTTTGTTTCATGCTAAACGCCTTTCTGACCAGTTAGGTGGAGCACAGATCTATTTAAAACGTGAAGACCTGAATCATACCGGTGCACATAAAATCAATCACTGCCTGGGTGAAGCACTGCTGGCGAAATATATGGGTAAAACCAAAGTCATTGCAGAAACCGGTGCAGGTCAGCATGGTGTAGCATTGGCTACTGCATGTGCTTTGGTGGGTATTCCATGTGAAATTCATATGGGCCAGGTGGATATCGAAAAAGAACATCCAAACGTCGTAAAGATGAAAATCTTGGGTGCTAAGCTGATTTCTGTGACGCGTGGTACTGCGACCCTTAAAGATGCAGTCGACAGTGCTTTTGAAGAATACTTGAAAGATCCGAAAAACTATATCTATGCGATTGGTTCGGTGGTAGGACCACATCCATTCCCAATGATGGTGCGTGATTTCCAGTCCATTATTGGCGATGAAATCAAGGTTCAAACCAATGAACGCTTCGGTGCAAACCCAGATTATGTGGTGGCATGTGTGGGTGGTGGTTCAAATGCTATGGGTGCATTCACGGCATTTCTAAATGATCTAGAAGTGAAACTGGTGGGGGTAGAGCCTGCAGGTCATGGCTTAAATACTGATAAGCATTCCGCAACGCTGACTTTGGGTAAACCAAGCCAGTTGCATGGTATGGCCTGTTATGTACTCGAAGATGAGCAGGGTGAGCCTTTACCTGTGCATTCGATTGCTTCTGGGCTGGATTATCCAGGCGTAGGGCCACAGCACAGCCTGCTGAAAGATCTAGGTCGTGTGGAATACACTACAGCAACAGATCAGGAGTGTCTGGATGCCTTTATGACCCTGTCACGCGTTGAGGGAATTGTGCCAGCATTAGAAAGTTCACATGCAGTGGCTTGGGCAATTCGTGAAGCGGGTAAACTGCCTAAAGAGACTAAGATTGTAGTGAATCTTTCAGGTCGTGGTGATAAAGACTCTGACTATGTCGCAGAGAAACTCGGTCTTTAATTTGATCTAATAATCAAAAAATCCCAGTCTTAAGGCTGGGATTTTTTATATCTAATCTGGTTTTGATATGGCATTGTCATTTGTTTGTAATGACATTTTGAGTTTGAGTCTTAATTTACGTATTCAACTAAGAAAGAATTTTAGCCTGAAATATATTGTTGTAACTGATCAATCAGCTTACGTTGATCTTCCATTGCAGCTTTGACCAAGTCACCAATCGAAATCAGGCCAATCAGTTTGTCATTTTCAACTACAGGTAAGTGGCGTAAATGGCGGTCAGTCATTAATGCTAAGCAGTCTTCAACAGAAGTTGCAGAAGTCACGGTTATGACTTTAGGTGTCATAATTTCATTGACCGTGGTATCAAAAGAGGTTCTTTGCATCAATGCGATTTTACGGGTGTAATCACGCTCTGACAAAATGCCGACCACACTATCTTCGTGGGTAACGACCAGCGCCCCGATTCCTTTTTCTGCCATCAGGCTAATTGCTTCTAAAACTGTAGAGTCTGGACGGATGGTATAAACTGCCTGATGTACTTTATCACCGAGCACTTGTGCTACGTTGGTCATTCTATTGAGTCCTTTTTATCTAATTATTATTAGTCCTAGAGTATGTATCCAGCTGAACATCTCTAGGTGTCTATTTTATGTCTTTATAAATAACATGTTTTTAGGCAAAGTGCAGTCTTTGTTGTGAAAAAAACAGGTGACGCATCTGTGGAATGGATAACTTTAGTTTAGTGCCATTGCCGCTACATAAAGTAGGTGTCACGGCTAGTCGGGACAGTGTAGGTAACAAGTTGTTTTCGAAATCTTCCGGGTTGATTCTACGGGGTACATAACCTGGCCAATGTTCCTTGGCATAATTTTTGGCATCCAGAGAATTAAGCCAGAATGGAAAAATATAATCTTCCTGATCACGCATCATCGCCCAACCCTGATGATAGACGCCCCACAAAACGCCGCAATACATCATAGATTTGAGGATGGTCAGCCTCAAAAGAAAGTTTTTACAAATCGGGTCGTATTGAATAATTTTTCGCATTGTCGTTAAAATAAAGTGCTATTAGAGTTCAGCTCTATTCTAGAAAGTTCCAGTGAAATTACTGTTTCAGCTTTGCAAGCAATCGTAATAAATTATGTCTTAATTGCAGTATTTCGAAAAAATGGCATAAAAAAACGTCACCGAGGTGACGTTTCTTCAGGCTTGCATGGTGGCCATGTTCTGCCAGTATTGTGCTTTGAGTGAATCTCGTTCTACACGAAAACCCTGATAATACAGTTCAGCTAAAAAGAGAGCTGCTTTACCGTGACCGGCGCGCGCTGCATCTTCTAATTGTTTTACTGCATCGACAAAGTTCATTTGCGATTGAATGGTATTCACTGCATCTGCATACAGATGTTCCAAATCATGTTGAGAGATATTCTGCATAATATAAAAACTCCTTAATTTTAATTATGATTTCGGATAGACTTTTAAGTCTAAATACAAATATAACTTAATATTATTAAACTAATATTACAGAATAATGGAAAAGTCAACTATATCAGCTTTCCTGTTTACTTAATTTATAGTTTGTACGATCAAACTATACACACTTGGAAGTTTGGTTGGTATAGATTTTAACAATAGAACAAAAGAAAAGGAGAACAACATGATGCAAAGAACTCTTGAAGGGCTCAGTTTTGATATGCCCCCAACAGCCAGTCAGATTACAGAATTGGCGCATGTACACCGTAAAAAACTGGATGAGGCAATTTATGACAAATATACCCATCTAGGTGATTACAGTCTGGCTCAACGTAAAGAAGTTTATGATTTTACCCGCGCTCTGGACGAAACCCAGCGTGCAGAGTTTTATAGTCACTATAATGATGAATTGGTCCGAATTGCAGATGAAGATCGACTGCATCCACCTGAAGCAGAAGCCGGCTTGAGCAAGTTTGCAATTTTACTGGTCTTAGGTCTGGTGGCAATGGTCATTGCTTGGAGTGTGTACGAATTGTTGAAATCCTAATCGATTTATAGTCATATCGAGATGTGTATTTATACTGGTCATTCAATCTTTGACTTGAACTTCATGGGGCCCAGCCATACACTAGCTGCAACTTGAGGTAGTGTATGGCTATAGATAGCAAAAAATTAAGCGATTTTCTGAATAAAATTAAGCTTGAACAAATTTATAATGCGGTTGTTATTTTTATTGTGGCATTAATTTTATGTCTGGCTACATTTGCCATTTATCGTCCACTGACGACTTCCCAATTTAATTTACTTCAGGAACTTGCAGAACAGCAGAGCTTACCTCAAACCCAGGATATGGCTCAGACTTTGCTGCAACAGCAACGCATCCATCGCGGTCAATATCTTAAATTGATGCAGGCGTATCAACAGGAATCTCTACGGGCTCGTCAGCTTCCGCCGGTTTCTGTGGAGATGCCTTAGGTATTGGAATCGTATTCGGCAGTGGTGTAGAAGGATCTAACAGGTTCTGTTCCAATCGTAGTTTTAATGCTTCTTTATCTAATTCTTGACTTACCACGACCAGTGTCAAGTGTTCTGGATGCAGATGTTTGCGCACGGCATTTTGCACATCTGCAGCGGTAATTTTGGCTAGACGTTCTGGATAGCGTGACAGATAGTCGGCTTGCTCTGCATAAAAGCCCATTGTGCCTAACTGGGCATTGATTGTGGCATTGCTGCTGTAATTATTCGGAAATGCTCTTAACATCCCGGCCTTGGTTTCTTCCAGTCGCTTAGTATCAATCGGCTGATTTACAAAATTGATAAAAGCCTGATGTGCGACCTGAATGCTATCCAGTAATTGATCTTGTCTAGTCGAATAACGGAAGCTAAATATACCGGGTGCCTGACTAAAGCTGAATGTGCTATAAGCACCATAGGTATAGCCGCGTTTTACCCTTAATTCCTGCATTAATACTGCATTAAATCCGCTACCACCAAACATGCGATTAGCCACTTCTAGAGCAAGCCGATCTTCAGTAAAACGGTTTGGTCCTAAGTGGCCGAAGGTCACATGCGCTTGGGATGAGTTATAAGGCAAATGCACGATATCAAAACCCGATTTTTCTTCAGGTTCAGTTAATGCAATAGCTTTCTGTCCTTGAGGCAAATTGCCTGCAATTCGTTCAGAAAGTTCCAGTGCCTGTTTAGGACTCAGTTTGCCAGTAATTGCAATATTCATATTTTGTGCCACCAGAAACTGGTCACGGAATTTTTTCAGTAAATCAGCCGTAATTTTTTTGGTACTGCCAATGGTGCCGGTAATGGGTTCGGCATAAGGATGTTGTCCATACAATGCCCGATAAAACCGGATATCCATCAGCTTGCTTGGATTTTCCTGAAGCTGTTTTTGTCCTACTTGAGTATTGCTGAGTGCTAGCTGAATGCTGGAAGGCTTGAATGTGGCATTTTTGAGAACTTCCATCATCATGGCCAAGGCAGGTTCCATTTTCTTGGGATCTGACAAAGTTCGCAGGCGAATGACAAACATATCGCGATAAGCCTGCACGCTAAATTGTGCGCCTGTGGCATCAAAGACAGAAGCCACCTGTGTAGCCGTATATTTATCTGTTCCTTCGCGCATCAGTTTGGCTGCTGTGCTGGATAAACCAAATAGACCTTTAGCAATTTCCTGATCTCGTGCTGATCCGGCATTAAAGGTCAGTTGAATATCGACCATAGGTAAATCACGGGTTTCAACAAATAAGGTGCGAACTTTGTAACGATTATTCAGGTCATGAATAAAAGGCGCCTGAAATGCCTGCTTTTGATTAATGTTTTTTAAACTTTGCAGGAGAGGAATAGCTTGTAACTGACTGGGATTATCATTCAGATCAGGTTGGGTATCTAAATAATTTTCTGCCCAAAGGATTGAACTGAGGCTTAAGCTGGTTAAAAGGATAAGAGAGCGAACTTTAGACATTGTAATAACCATTATTGAGCTTTCTGTTCAGGCAAAAGGTAGAGCGTACTTAAATTTTCACGGACAAAATAGGCATTAGCAACCCGCTGAATATCCTCTGCACGGACACTGTCATAATGCTGAGGTAGTTCATCCATCAGGCGGTAACTCAATCCGTTTACTTCAAGGTTTCCAATCATTTTGGCCTGTCCGCTCAGACTGTCCTGACTATAAATCAGATTTGAAATAAAGCGTGTGCTGATCCGTGCCAGTTCATGCTCAGAAATAGTTTCAGTTTTTAATAAATCAATTTCTTTCTGGATGGCCGTTTGTGCTTCTGTCAGATTTACACCTGGAGCCGGAAGTGCGGAAATACCAAACAGGCTGTCTCCACGGTTATAAGGATCATAAGACACACTCACAGAAGTAAGCACTTTGCGGTCGCGAACCAGACGATCCTGCAAACGAGAAGAAATTCCGCTATCCAGCAGGCTGCGAATAATGGTTAGGGCGTAGGCATCTTGAGGATTCTTGGCGGTAGCTAGAGATTTCACATTCCAGGTCATATACAGGTTAGGCACCTGAACATTGCTCTCAATTTCCATATGACGATAGCCTAAGCGCTCAAACTCGAGTACATCATTACGTGAGGGTGTGGGACGTGCCGGAATATCGCCAAAATATTTCTGTACCTGAACGAGAGCTTCTTGAACGTCAACATACCCGACAATCACCAGAATGGCATTATTCGGGCTATACCAGTCTCGATACCATTTTTTAACATCACTGAGCTGAATATTATTGAGCGTTTTCATGTGACCAATCACGGGCTGGCGATAGTGGCTGGTGGGGTAACTGATCCATCTAAATCGTTCAAATGCCTGGGCACGCGGATTATCATCAGTATGCTGACGACGTTCTTCCATTACCACTTTAATTTCTGGATCAAAATCTTGCTGGCGTAACAAGAGGTTGTTCATGCGGTCAGATTCAAGTTCGAGCGCCATCGGAAAATAGGCTTTGGGATAGAGCTGATAATAGTTCGTGTAATTAGTAAAGGTTGCGGCATTAATACTGCCACCATAAATCCGGCTTAACCGGGTAAATTCATCATTGGGAACTTTGCTGGTGCCTTTAAACATCATGTGTTCCAAAGCATGAGAGACACCCAGAATATTGCCGGACTCGTCACTACTGCCGACTTTATACCAGATCTGTGTCATCACCATCGGGGAGCGGTGATCTTCCCGGATAATGACTTTTAAGCCATTACCTAAATATGTTTCGATGGTGGTGCGGGATAATTCACTCTGGGTTGCGGCATGTACGGGGTTAAAACCGAAACTCAGGATGAGTACTGCGACTGGAGAAATCCGCTGTTTGATGATTCTGGATAAGGAGGAGATAGCAAAAAAAGATAGGGACACAAAGTCTTCCAATGAATAGATATTTGTATTTAGGATTATTTTTCAGAAATCTTGTATTGAAAGCAACCAAACACTGTTATTTTTTGGTTGTTTATTCATGGATTGGATTGCCCGCTCAAAACACTGCAAGTTATGCTAGAATTCAATTTTTTAACGCAATGCTTTTCAAGGATTCGGCATGCAACAGCAATCTAATGGGCAAAACAAATTTTTGATTGATGCTGATATCGGAGATGATGATGTCACGTTACCGAGTTTACCTGCGGTTAATGTGCCAATTGTAGAAACACCAAGCGCAACTGCTGAGGTTTCTGCACCTGTAGCGACAGAAGCTCAGGAAGAAGAACCTGCTACAAAAGGCGGTTTCTTTAGCCGTATGAAAGAGGGTTTAACCAAAACCCGTAAAAATCTTGCCGATGGGATGGTCAATATCCTGATTGGTGGCAAAGAAATTGACGATGAATTATTAGAAGAAGTTGAAGAACAGCTTTTGGTTGCAGATATCGGTGTTGATGCGACTAAAACGATTATTGCCAATTTGACTGAACGTACTGCACGCGGTGACCTGATTTATTCTCACTCGCTGTATAAAGCGCTTCAGGAAGAACTGGTCGCTCTGCTGGCTCCGCGTGTAAAACCGCTGCATATCGATCCAAACAAAAATCCATATGTAATTCTGGTCGTGGGTGTAAATGGTGTAGGTAAAACCACGACCATTGGCAAGCTCGCAAAACGTCTGCAAGGCGAAGGTAAAAAAGTCATGCTGGCTGCGGGTGATACTTTCCGTGCTGCTGCAACTGAGCAGTTACAGATCTGGGGTGAACGCAACAATATCGCCGTCGTAGCCCAAGGTCATGGTGCTGACTCTGCTTCTGTCATTTTTGATGCTTTCGAAAGTGCACGTGCCAAAGGTGTGGATGTTTTAATTGCAGATACTGCAGGCCGTTTGCATAACAAAGGTCACCTGATGCAGGAATTGACCAAGGTTAAACGTGTCATGCAGAAGATTGATGCGACTGCGCCACATGAAGTGATGCTGGTGGTGGATGCCGGTACAGGACAGAATGCCATTAATCAAGTTGAAATGTTTGATGAAGCAGTAGGTTTAACGGGTTTAACCATTACCAAGCTGGATGGTACTGCAAAAGGTGGTGTGCTGTTTAATATTGCCAGCCGTACCCATGTACCGATTCGCTTTATCGGTGTAGGTGAGAAAATTGATGACTTGCGTCCATTCTCGGCAAAATCATTCGTTGCGGCATTGTTTGAAACTGAAAAATAATTAATGCAACTTGCGTCACATAAACTCCGCTAAATGCGGAGTTTTTTGTTTTTAAGGAGTTTGAATGCTCTAAAAAGCAGCATGAAAAAAATAGCAAATCCTGCCTGCCTGAATAAACCCATTATAATTGTATGGGATTTTCCTGGTGATTGAAGTTCAGGCTATATGTAGAGGGTAGAAAATGGCATTACTCAATAAAATTGGACAGGTATTAACAACTGACCTGACTAAGGATTTTAAATTTCCTAAAAAAAGTAAAGCAGTTGAAAATTTAGAATTCACTTTTGTTGAGAAATTAAAAAAGTGCCGTGGGACCTATCAGCTAGGTAAGCGTGTGCATTACAGTCAGGCTTATCTGACCGAGCTGATTCAGGAAGCTGTGCATAGTTGTCCTTCAGCCTATAATTCACAAAGTGCACGCATTATCGTGCTATTTGCCGATTCACATCATCAATTCTGGAATATTGTGAAAGACATTCAACGCCAGCATGTGCCGGCATCGGTCTATGAAGGGATTAGAATCAAGCTGGATCAATGTGCAAATGCCTATGGCACGATTCTATTCTATGAAGATCAGCGTGCCATTCAGCAATTACAGAAAAAGATTCCATTTAGTGCCGATGATTTTCCACTGTGGTCAGAGCAGACTTCTGGCATGGTACAGTTTGCTGCGTGGACTGCGCTGGCAGATGCTGGTCTAGGTACTTCTTTGCAACATTATAATGCGCAGATCAATCACCCTGTAGCTGAGCATTTTAAGATTGATGAAAACTGGTTGCTACGTGCTCAGCTCTGTTTCGGTTCAATTGAAGAAGCAATAGAAGATAAAATTGAGTCTGTAAACCCAGACAGCTTCCAGGTATTTAGCTAAGACCTGTGATTCTTGAAATTAGTATGTGCTAAGGTGACTGATACAAAGGATCAACCTTAACATCTCTGAGAATGTTCTATAAATAAAACACATTGTTATCGAAATAAGACTGTTTTAGGCAGTGAAAATGCTTAGGATGATCTTATCGGTTTTAAATAATCAGAATAGAACGAGGTGAGATCATGGCATTCCTAGATCATATTAAAAAACGCCGTAGTATTTATGCTATTGGGAAAAATGTCAGCCTGGATCAGGCAGAAATTGAGAACATCATTAAAGAGGCGGTGAAACATAGTCCATCATCTTTTAACTCGCAATCTTCACGCGTGGTGATTTTGTTTGGTCAATCACATGATACTTTCTGGCATATTGTGCGTGAAACTTTACGCGACCTGGTGTCAGCAGATGCTTTTGAGGCTACCAATAGCAAAATAGATGGTTTTGCGGCAGGTTATGGAACTGCACTGTTTTATGAAGACCAGAATGTCATTAAAGGAATGCAAGAAAAATTTGCGCTATATGCAGATAATTTCCCGATCTGGTCAGAGCATGCTAGCGGTATCGCGCAGTTTGCAACCTGGACAGCTTTGGCTGAACATAATATTGGCGCATCACTACAGCACTACAATCCGATCATTGATGAAGAAGTGGCGCAAACATTTAGTATTCCATCAAACTGGAAGCTTCGTGCTCAATTGGTATTTGGTTCAATCGAAGCGCCTCCAGGTGAAAAAACCTTTATGGATGATGCAGAGCGATTTAAGACCTTTGCATAATCGATTTAGAGATGAGAAAGAAGTACTGTTAAGTACTTCTTTTTTTATGTGTGATATAGCAGAAATCAGAAAATAGATAGTCTGATAAATGCTGAGTAAATTGCTGTAGAGACAAAGCATTTGTCATATAATTGTCATTCATACACGGCATAGTGCAATGAAAATTTTATATATTAACCAGGATGAGTGAGTGAAATGGATTTACGTATCACAGCAGCTGTAGTTACATTATTGAGCAGCACATCCGCTTTTTCAGCCGTGACATTAACCGTACCTGAAGAAATCAAGATAATCGCAGTGAATGATCAGGAAGTACGTTCAGGTCTATTGCGCTCAGATCAAACTTATAAACTGGATGCTGGTACGAATGCGATTAGCGTTCGTTATACTGAATTTTTCCAGCATAATGACAATTCTCATGACATTTTAAAATCTGGCGTAGTAACCATAAAAACACCAGAACTTAAAGATGGTGAAGCTTATAAATTGGCTTTAATTAATGCGCCTAAAAACTTTGATGAAGCGAAAAAATATAAAGATCAGCCAATTATTGGTTTATATAATGCAAAAAATCAGCTTCTGGTTCAGCAGGCGGGAGCAAAAGATGCAGTGAAACCATTAATAGGGCAAAGTGTTTTAGGAAAATCTGTGGATTTGACAACGAATAAAGTAATAACTCCAACAAATCAGCCGGCAGCGGTCTACACTCAAACTGCAAGTACACCGAATATTGCTACTGCAAACGTTCAGGAAAATGCATCAGTTGGTCAGCTTGATCAGCAATTAATTCAGTTATGGAAGCAGGCATCTAAAGCTGAACGACAAAAATTTATGAATTGGCTTGGCGAGCAGGAAAATTAAAATTTATTGTTCAATATTAAAAGGGATCGTATGCAACGATCCCTTTTAATAAAAACTAAACCAGTCGAAATTCACATTTGCTTAAAATTTCAGGCCAAAAGTGACTGGAAAAAAGCATTAAAACTGCTAAAAATAGCAATTCAGATTAAAAAATAAACGTACAATGCGCTTTTTTGAATATTTTTAAGAAAAGCTCTTGCACTGGTTCGGAAACTGTATAGAATACGCAGCACACCAACGCAATGCATGAAACGAAACGTTAAGTGATTGGGTTGGAGCTTAAAACTGACGAGGTTTTAAGTAAGATCATTAAGAGATTATGAAGAACAACTTGTGTGGATTTTTACTGGTTGATTGATCGAAATTATTTTCATTGATTGAATGGTAGAAATTACTCGAAGTTTATTTGAGAAATATTTGTCAGAAAAT
>NZ_VPDQ01000021.1:0-47440 GCF_013417535.1 Acinetobacter sp. YH12241
TCATTCGAGTCTAGACAAAATGACACCAAATGAGTTTTACTATGATCAGCTACCCCAACAAAACAAGGTGGCTTAACTAGAGCGGAATATCACTTATAAATACGCTTTTAGTTGTTCAAACAAGTGGGACCACCTCTGATTAATATCTTTTATCCAGAAATAATTAAAAACCCTTATTAAAATACTAAGATAAAATTAAAAGTAGTAAAAGATATCTTCTAGAAAACAATTAGAAGAAGTTAAAAATATTTTTTAGTAATAATGAACTTTATTAAATTATTTCACTTCTTTTGCACGTAAATGGTTTTCAGTGACCTCCTTTCTACAAAATCGTGCAGCACCAACTTCTTGATCTGGCGCATTAATTCCTTCTTGAGTAAACATCACCTTAGCTGTTTTAAACATAATTTTAAAATCTAGCCAAATGTTATTTTGCTCAACATATTGAACATCTAAGTCGAATTTTTCTTCCCAAGATAAGTTATTACGCCCACTGACTTGGGCAAGCCCTGTCATGCCGGGTTTTACCTCATGTCTTCGCATTTGTTCAGCGGTATAATGTTCTAGAAATTCTTTCATTTGAGGTCTAGGCCCAACAATACTCATATCACCTTTTAAGACATTTATAAGCTGAGGCATTTCATCTAAGCTGGTAGAACGTAATTTTTGACCAAATGGTGTAATTCGAAATTTATCTGGTAAAGGATTACCATACTGATCGAATGCATTTCTCATAGACCGAAACTTAATCATTTTAAAGAGCTTTCCATTTTTACCAGGTCGTTCTTGATAAAAGAAAATTGGGGAGCCTAGATTTCTACGTACTTTATAAGCAATGATGATAAAAACTGGCAATAATATAAATATAGCAGCAAGCGAAATAATAATATCGATTAATCGCTTAGCAACTTTTATATCACTCCTAAAAAGGTCACTACTAGAATATAGATGAGGAAAAGATGTTAAAGAATTTTTTAAAATTAGATCTTTCTTCCCTCGATAATACCAAGATTTTTTTTTCTCTAGCTTAGCCACTTTATTTATCCGTGGAGAAAATTGAATGATTTGGTTCTTATACCCTTCTTTTTCTACAAGATTTTTTTTTAAGAAAATATTATCTTTTTCAATAAATAACGATTTACGTGTTGTAATAGAGCTTTTTACAAAGTTTTCGATCTTATTTTTTTCTTGTTGTAGATCCATTAATAAACACCTCACTATGTCTATCTACGCATCATATCAATTGTATTTTTATTAAAGTAGAGAGACTATTGTTAGCCAATTTCATATTTTAGTTTTTTAGAAATATTATTATTATTTTTATTAAAATATATATTTAACTAAATTTAGTTAAATTTCACCTAATAAAAAACTTAAGTTTATATTTTTTCTATAAATATTAGCCACTTATATTAAATTAAAATAAATAATTTATAATTACACTAGATCAGTTAATAATGAAATATATTTCATTATTAAGATAAATAATTTTTTAAAATATAGCAAATCTCACACTAAATAAAATGTGACAAAATGTAATTTATTTATAAATAATGAGTCTTATATCACAATAAAATACTATTTTAAGCTTATAATTAAATATATTTCTAATTAATTATACAATCAAGATAACGTTATTTTTATTCTATTGAGACCGTCTTAAATATATAAAACCAGATAAGATAAAAAAATTTAAGAAAACTAGAAATCCACCTCTAATAATAATGAGGTGGAATAATTCAAGTTAAAATTAGGTGATCATAAATCTATACTATAATAATCATGTACAATACCACGTGCACCAAATCTTTCTTTTTGATCAATCAATCCAATGTTTAAGTATTTCCCTTCATTTTCATTAGAAGTACCGAAATCAAATATTTTGGCATTTTTCTTACTTTTGTCTATTAAATGATCAATGAGATAATCTAATACCTTTTTCTCCCTACCTTTATAATTGCTAGCCAAATATTGAGTATGAACTACTCTTTCAGTTTCAAAAGTCACTGCTCCTGCCACAATATTTCCATCAAGACAACATTTATATGCTCTTATATTATTAGGGAAACGACTTTTTAATAAATCTATTTCATCTTCATTATGTACAGGTTGTTGGTTATGATGCTGACGCAGTACTTCCCGGATTACTCCCCAAACCATACTAGGTTGATCTACTTCCTCACAGCTGATCCCATTTTTTTTGAGCTTATTGACTGATCTTCTTTTACTTTCTGAGTATGAATATTCTTCATTTAAATCAATAGAAACACTAATATCTCGTCGATAAAGCTTGGCATCATTTCGAAATAAAGCGTACAAGTCTTCTTGAGCAGGATAATTATGATAAATAACAGGAATGCATTTATATATAATCTTATCAATATTTTTTTGTTTTAAATAAATTTTTAATAAATTAAATAATTCTAGCATGTCAGCGGCATGAACATCTCTAGTAATTAAAAAACCACCAAAAGTTAAACCTTGATGACTATAAAAAATATTATCTTTGATATTTCCAGGCAATAAAGCTACAATTTTCCCTTTTTCATTTTTAAATATCAATGAGAAATCCTCAAATCGATCAGCATGATATTCCATAAAATCACGATTAAACATAAAATGATAATTTTTACATTTTAATAAAAATTCATTCCATATTATTTTATCTGAAGCTTCATATTTATGTATTTGAAAACCTAAGTCTTCTTTCATTATAGTACCCATACCTATATCCTAGTTATTATTTTTAAATCAAATATAATTTTTCTATTTATTAAAAAAATACTATTACTTTTTTTAAAGCCCATTAATGCCCATCATTTGTAATAGTCTATGGTTTATATGATCCGCATTAAAATTCTTTCTAGCATAGAGAAATCCTTGATAGCCCATTTTATTTATTTGTTCAGGATGTTCTATAAAATAAGTCATTTTCTCTACCAATGCAGCCACATCCCATTTAGGAATAAGGAAACCTGTCAATCCATCAACTACAGTCTCATTGCAGCCTGGAACATCAGTAGTGATGACTGGACGTCCTACAGCCATTGCTTCTTGTGTACTACGGGGCACCCCCTCTCGATAATAAGATGGTAATACAAAAACCGCGCTATTACGTAGCCTTTGATCTACATCAGTCACAAAACCATTATATTCGATAATACCTGTTTGTATTAGCTGATCTAATTCAGCTTGCTTTAAGCCAGTTGGATTTTCAGGATCTAATCCACCAATAATTTTAAACACAACTTCAGGATATTTTCTTTTTACTATTCGTGCTGCTTCTATATATTCAAATATTCCCTTTTCAGCGATCAATCTGGCTATAAAGATAAATGATATATTTTCCTGATTATTCCATTTTGTATAAGCATAATCTTGTAAATTAAGACCAATTGGCCCCAAGACTTCAATCGCGTTTTTTTTATGTGGCAAATTATAATGATGGACTAAATCCTTAGGATCATCATGATTTAAAAAAATAATTTTATCTAGATATGGAAATGCAAGCCGATATAGTGACACCTGTACAAAACGTATGAATTTAGCCTTTAAGCTTTGGCCATATTTATGAATAGTAAAAGGTGAGCCTAGTCCTTCAATCATGCCATAAATATAAGGCACTTTAGTCTTATAGGCGGCTAGCGTTGCATAGATAACAGGCTTAGTTGAATATGAGAATACGATATCAGGTTGAATTTCTTTTATTTTTTTAGCCAGCTGATAAGTTGAACGTAGATCAGCCAAGGGATTCAATCCTCCTCGACTAAGCTGATATGTCACTAAGGTGACTCCTAAATCTTGAATTTTGGCCAACCATTCATTTGTATATTCAGATACAAAGGCATAAACATGATAATTCTGTGCCAGACAAGACAAAATAAAATCTTTTCGAAAACCGTAAAGATTAGAGGCAGTCGTTCCAATGATGATAATTTTTTTAGAGATCATGGCTTTATACGCTCTATGAGTTCTAATTGTGCAGCATAAAAATTTTTATCGGAGTCAGAGACTGATGTAACTCTACGCTTATGTAGTATCTGCATTAAGTTCAAAAAATTTAGTACTTTTACAATAATTTTTTTAATTTCAAACTTTAAAACAATCTTATTTTTTTCAAGATCGGAAATAGTACTATTATAATATTTTTTGATTACTCCGATCTGGGTATTGTAACCACGGATCATTTTTTCTTTTTTTACATTTTCAACTTCTCTATAAAAATATAAAGGTTCCTGTAAAACGACGTAATTAAAATCATTTTTTATCGCAGCTGAAAGCCATAGTTCATAATCTTCAGCTAAGCAATTATCGACTTGGTACGGGTTTCTTTTACACCACGCCTTTCGGGCAAGTAATGAAGGATGCAGGATATTAGTAACACCTTGCAAAATTTCTTTGGGTTGCATTTGATGATTAGAATAGATTCTTTTTCCTAAAATTTCATTCTTGTCTCCAATTGAATATAAGCTGGTGACTACAACATCAATATCTGGATTTTCATTTAGTACTTTAATCTGTTTTTCAAGACGATCGACTGCCATTAAATCATCGGCATCCATACGTGCAATAAAATCATACTTTGCTTCATTGATAATCTGATTTAAGCGGTAGGGTAATCTTCTATTATGCCCATCAGCTATGATACGGATTCTCGGATCATTAAATGAGCGGGCAATCTCTAAAGATCGGTCTGTTGACCCATCATCTACCAGAATTAATTCCCAATTTTGAAAAGTTTGCGCTAATACCGATTTAATGGCATCTTCTAAATATTTTTCAGCATTAAAAAATGGTATTCCTATAGAAATATACATATTTATTCTTCCTTATTATTATTTGAAAATAGTAAAAAAGCGGCCAATAAAAACCAAAAAATCAGTGTTCTTGCGCTATAAGTTGTAAACCCATATAGCATCGGCCCCAAGAATATCAACTTGTTTGAAAATGATAATTTTTTAAATATTTGATATAAAAAGATTAAAAATAAAGAGATGCCGACGATCCCATAATAAAAAAGGATACCTAACCAGGTTGAATGAATTTCGTTCCCTTTCGGGTTATATAACCAGTGCGCACCTTGGCCAGCACCAAAAATTAAATATTGAGGATATTCAAGGAAGTTAAAAAGACCTCGTCCTTCTGCCTGGCTGTCTTTTTGATCCAGGCCTTCGACAAAACGCAGAACCACACTATCAAAAGCCCCTAAATGATATAAAAAGTAACTGAGGGTACTAAAAATGACTAATATGCCAAAAAATACAAATATTCTTTTATTCAGATCCCCTTTTTGACTAAATATAAATCCTAAAGTCAGCATTAAGAAGCCAATTGAAGCAGACCTTGACATGGTCAATAGAATTAAGAATAAAGCTAAAAAATAAACGATTATCTTTTTTAAATTACTTTCAGAAATATATAAAAAGATAGCACAGGTAGTTAAAACCCAAAATGCCATCTGATTGGGATCATTAAAAAGACCATTGTATCGTGGTTCAAAATTGTAACGACCTAATCCACTTGCCCAGATTGCAATTTCTATTACATAGGAAAATGGAATAAGAAACAGTATTTTTTCATAAAAAAAGTTAACTTGAGAGGAACTCAAATTCATTAATAATAAAAAAAACAACAAGTTAAAGATCCAGTAAATGGTAGAAACCATATAACTGGGATCTAGAACGATCAAATACCAAGCAAAATTTACACAAACTGTATATGCGACAAAGATTAAGGCTACACTTGAGTATTCGATGGTTATTTTTGAGCTACGGCTGAATAATAAAAATATAGCCGCCATAATAAAAAGGTGACTAAATTGTGGAACCCCACTGGACCAAAAATAAAACTGAGATAAGAAAAATGACAGCAAGACAAAGTATATAACCACTTTATCTTTTAAATTAATATCATCTAAAAAAATAATGTTATTTTTTGAATTACTTTCATTTAAAATAATCATTATCCATTCCTTTTATTATTATCTAATGCCTAGAATCAGCAAAAGAAATGATTAATATTTTTATATTACTAACTAAATTATTTTATTAAACATAGTTAAAATATAATTATTGATATAAAATTTTTTAATTATTAAAAATCTTTTTTTATTAAGAGCCAATAAAAAAATCTAAAAAAATCATATGTTAAAATTTCTGTAGGATATTCTTTTAAAATTTTTATCATCTTTTCTAATGATTTCTTTTTAGATAATAGCCCTAATTCAAATGCATTAATCCACAAAGCTCTCTTTTTTGCTTTATTAAATAAAATATGATTCTGATATTCACTTAGAATCATCATTCTTGAATCGTGCATAAGAGTCGTTTGCTTATGCATATTATTGTCATGCAACCTATACTTTGCAAAAAGCACAGGAAGATAGCATAACTCCCCTTCTTGCGCTAAAAGCAGCCACATATACCAGTCTTCTATTTGTACTTCTGCATTGTAGCCACCTATTTTTTTTAAAGCTTGAGTACGAATAAGTTGTGTAGTAGCGGGCAAATCATGTTCTAACAATAAAATCTGGTCGAAGGTATAACTTTTTCTTTTTCTAACTCTATTTTTCACAAGATTAGAATCATTATCAATAATTGATACTCCTCCAAATACAGCTATACAGTTCTTATTCTGGCTTAGAAATTTGGTTTGTATTTTTATTTTATCTTTTAAGATTATATCATCAGAAGCAAGGGAGGAAAAATATTCCCCCTGTGCCCATTCTAATGCTTCATTTAGAGTTGCGCTTAAGCCCTTATTTGGACGATGTCTAAACTCAAATCGGGTAAACCGTTTTTCACATAATGGAATTAATTCTTGTATTTTTTCTACTGAAGCATCTGTAGATCCATCATCAATAATAATTAACTCAATATTCTGATAAGACTGGTCAATGACACTCTTGATGCTATCACGTATAAACCTTTCATGATTATAACTTGGTATAACTATAGAGACTAAGGGTTGTTCACTTATCATCATATTATTCCCTCTTTATTTTAATTGTTTAAATATAAATAAACTGATTACGATCCAATACAGCCCATAATTTATGAGATGGGCAATAGAAACACCTTCGAAACCAAACACTTGAGTACATATATAAGTTAAAGCAATGAGAGACACTGTAAATATAATCTCTGTACAAATATAGAGTTTAGTCATTGCTTTGCTGAGCATTAAATAAGCCAGTATCCAGCTTCCTATCTTCAGGGCATCTCCCATCATTTGCCAAAGAAATAAATCCTGCATAGGGGCAAAAGATGGACTAAATAATAAGTTGATAATCCAATCACGTAATATGAAAACGCAAATTCCGCCTACAACAGCAAGTGGAAAAATAAACTTATAGCCTAAATAGACCTCTTTCTTAATTTCATCAATTGCATTGAGTTCTGATAAGCGCGGCAAGTAATACACGCCTAATGTAGTGGTTACAAGCAAAAGATATACTGTGCTTAGACGGATCATCGCCTCCCAATAGCCCGCATAAGCCAGGCTAAATTCTTGGGTTAAGTAAGCCCGAATTAACATTTGCGATAGCGGCACACAGATTGCACTGACTAGTGCCATAAGAATAAACGAAGCAAATTTTTTGGTAATTCCTAGGTCTATTTTTCCTAATAGGGAGGAAAACTCAAACCAGTCTGCTCTATGACAGAGTATTAATGTCACTATAAATGCAATCGACTGATAAATGGATAATGCAATTAAAGCCCCATATAATTGCAGCTTGATTGCCAAAACACCAGTGATTACAAGTGCAAATAAACTACCGGCAATATTTGCAAGCACCAGCTTTAAAATTTCTTTTTTTCCATTCAATATGGCTAAAAATAGCGTATTGAAATTGAAAAATATTAAAAAAACAGCAAACCATATAAAAATCGTTTGGTATTTAAGTGATTGAAATATATATAATGCCAGCTGTTTTTGAAAAATGAGTATGAGAATTGCGAAAACGAAACTAAATAGAAAAACAATACTCCCTGCTGTTTTCCAGACTGCACGTTGTTTAGTCTCATCTTCATGATATTCAGCCGTATATTTAACTACAGCGGTATTAATGGCACTGCCAGCGAAAGTCGTCACCATTTGAATAAAATTCTGGAATTGGCCGATCGCTGCATATCCGGTAGGTCCTAGATATACAGCCAGAATTTTATTCAGTACAAACATGGTGATGGTCTTAATCAAAACGGCTACACCATTCAGTACACTGGTCCTAAATAGATTCATCTATGCCTGAAAACCATTACATAACTGAACAACCTGCTTTGCTTCATCCATAGATAAAGTGGGTCCAATCGGTAAGCTTAGGACCTCCGCATGAATCTGTTCTGAAACTGGAAAACTTAAGCCATTCCATTCCTGATAAGCCTGCTGCTGATGAGGTGGAATTGGATAATGAATGAGTGTCTGTACTCCGTTTTCTGCTAAATATTGTTGTAATTTTTCCCGATATTTTGTTCTGATCACAAATAAATGCCAGACATGTTGAGCATAAGTCTCGGTATCTATATTTTTGCATGGGAGCTCAATTGCGGGATTATGAATTTCTTTTAAATACAGATCTGCAATATGCCGACGATGCTGATTCTCCTGATCTAAAAATTTAAGTTTCACATTCAGGATTGCAGCCTGAATTTCATCAAGACGACTATTTACACCCGGTACCAGATTTTTATATTTTTCATGTGAACCATAATTACGTATAGCTTTAAGCATCTGCGCTAACTCAGCATCGTTGGTGGTAATTGCTCCTCCATCACCGAGTGCGCCTAAGTTTTTACCAGGATAAAAACTGAAACCTGCAGCATCTCCCCAATTTCCTGCTTTTTGACCATTTATTTCAGCACCATGACTTTGGGCTGAATCTTCTAAAACCAGCAAGTTATATTTTTTGGCAATGGTCATAATTTCTGGCATTGCAGCGAGCTGTCCATATAAATGCACAGGCAAAATTACCTTTGTTTTTGGAGTTATGGCTGTCTCAATTTTCTTGGTATCAATATTAAAAGTCGTTATATCCGGTTCAACCAGTACCGGTTTCAGATTATTCTGTGAAATTGCTAAGATACTTGCAATATAGGTATTTGACGGGACAATGACCTCATCTCCTTCATGGAGTTTTCCTAATTCTTTCCATGCGCGTAGCGTTAAAATAAGCGCATCCAAGCCATTAGCAACACCTATGGCATATCGTGTTCCACAATAATTTGCAAAATTATGCTCAAATTCTTCTAATTCTTTGCCACAGATATACCAACCAGAGTCAATTACCTGAGTGCAAGCTGCAATCAGTTGATCACGGTATTGAGTATTTATCGCTTTCAGATCAAGAAAAGGAATCATTTTTATCAATCTCATATAAAAATTTATATTTATTTTTTAATCTCATATTAATTAAAATTAATATACCTATAGTATTTAAATACAATCCTATTTATTTAGTTCGTAACCTTTAGATTTAAATCTTGGCTCCAATAAAAATTGTTTTACTTTCTTATTTAGCGGTTTTTCAATAAATCTATACATTATAACGCTAGCGGTTAGAGTGACAATAAATATAAAAAATGAAAACAGCATTAAGTCCATATTCAATGAAAATATTTTTCTTATATAATTTAAAACCTGTATTTCCAGAACATGCAGCAAGTAAAAAGAAAAACTGATTTCCCCTGCTAACACCATGTATTTATTTGACAAAAATTGGGTAATTATACTTTTCTTCTGAGCAACATGAGACAGTGCAAAAATTAAAATAATTGCTGCCATAGGCAACCAATAGTAAATTGAATACCTGTAACTTATATCTATTTTATTATGAAATACAAAGAATAAAATAAAAATTAAAATAGCTCCTAATTCAAATATAACTACAGGTTGCTTAATTTTGGAATAGCCCACTTTTAATTTTTCAAAAATATCAAACAGGATAATACCCAACAAAAAGTCAGAAAAACGCACATATGGTGAAATATATAACCAATAGTGATCCTGATTTTTATCAAGCTGAATATTTAGAATCAAAATACCTATAAGATAGAATATAAAAATATAACTTCTGATTTTTTCAGAAATCAAAAATGCAAATGGAAACAGCAGGTAGAAGAACATTTCATCAGAGATACTCCAGGAAGGAGAATTCAATGAGAAATGGATCTCTTCTGAAGTAAAAAAGCTTTGTATCAGAAAAACATGCTGTATTAAATATTCCCAACCCTTGCCAGACTGAGCAAAAGTTAATAAAAATACCAGTGCTGTTGTGGCAATATGTACGGGATATATTCTGGCTAGACGAGAAATATAAAATTCTCTTTTTGAAATATTTCCGATTAAAAACTTTTCTTTATAATTGTAGGCTAAGATAAATCCACTCAAAATGAAGAAAAAGCTGACCCCTAAAAAGCCTTCGTCAAAAATACTATTAAAAATATTGGCATAATTGGTTTCTTTTAGAAAAGCCAAATGACTCAGAAAAACAAAAAGTGCGAAAAACATACGCAATGATGTAAGCGGCTTAATCACGTCATATATCTCCTTGATATTTATTATTATTTTTTAATTCTATCTTTTAAAGCTTCTTCTTTAGCAAGGCCTTCATTCTAATGAATTAATTTTATTATTTAATGATCTGCTCAACCAAAGTCTGGCCTACTTCTTTTAGGAACTGGTCATAATTACGAATGTAATCACTTTCATCATAGTAATCACTTGCCAGTACTAATAGGATGCAATCTTCTGAAAAATCATGCATCTCATGCCAAACCATAGGGGGGATTAATAATCCCTTATTAGACTGAGCGATTAAAACTTCCTGTTTTTCTTTGCCATTATCCATCAGCATTTTACAGCTACCTTGAATTCCAAAAGCAATCTGTCGAAGTTGCTTGTGTGCATGGAATCCGCGTGGAACATCAGGTTGAGCGCCAGCAATATAATAAAGTCGCTGTATACTGAAGGGTATATTCCGATTGGCTTCTGCGACGACCAGACTGCCGCGGTGATCTCCCAGGTTAGGTAATTCAATCCACTTAATTAAGTTCATGCTCATTACCCCACCAAAGAAATCAGATATTGACCGTAGCCATTCTTATGCATGGTATGACCAATCGCTAAAACTTGCTCTTTACTCAACCAGCCATTGTTCAAGGCGATTTCTTCTAGACAAGCAACTTTATAACCTTGACGTCTTTCGAGGGTTTCAACAAATTGAGCCGCTTCAAGCAAACTACCCTGGGTACCTGTATCTAACCAGGCAAATCCACGTCCCAGAAGTTCAACATTTAGGTCACCACGTTCCAGATAAGCCTGGTTAATTGAGGTAATTTCCAGCTCACCCCGTTCTGAGGGTTTGACCTGTTTGGCAATCTGGATGACATCATTGTCATAAAAATATAAACCTGTCACCGCAAAGTTAGATTTTGGATTTTGGGGCTTTTCTTCGATTGAGATTACCCGTTGCTGTTCATCGAACTCTACGACACCAAAGCGTTCAGGATCTTTCACCTGATAGCCAAATACTGTTGCACCTTTTTGTCGTGCTGCGGCCTGACGTAACATCGGTGTAAAACCTTGGCCATAAAAAATATTATCGCCTAGTACCAGACATACATTGCTTTGACCGATAAATTTTTCACCCAGGATAAAGGCTTGTGCCAGACCATCAGGACGAGGCTGGATCGCATAACTCAGCTCCATGCCAAATTGCGAACCATCCCCTAATAAACGCTTAAACCCCTCAATATCTTCTGGTGTACTAATCACTAGGACTTCACGAATACCGGCCAACATTAATACCGATAAGGGGTAATAAACCATTGGTTTATCATAAATCGGAAGTAACTGTTTTGAGATTCCTTTGGTAATAGGATGCAAACGTGTACCTGAGCCACCTGCCAAGATAATCCCTTTTGTTGTTCTTAACATTATACTGCCTCCCCTAAACGTTCACGCTGATAAGAACCATCCTGAACACGCTGACACCATTCCAGATTATTCAGATACCATTGCACCGTTTTCCGGATACCTGTTTCAAAGGACTCTTGTGGCTTCCAACCCAGTTCGCGCTCGATTTTTGAAGCATCAATCGCATAACGTAAATCATGACCTGGCCGATCGTTAACAAAAGTAATGAGGCTTGTATAAGTTTTTCCCTCCAGACGAGGCTTGAGCTCATCCAGAATTTTGCAGATGGTTTTAACCACCTCAATATTCTGTTTTTCATTATGCCCCCCGATATTGTAGGTTTCTCCCACGATGCCTTTGGTTGCAACCTGATATAAAGCACGCGCATGATCTTCTACAAAAAGCCAGTCCCGGATCTGTTGACCATTGCCATAAACCGGCAATGACTTACCATCCAGGGCATTTAAGATCATTAAAGGAATCAATTTTTCAGGAAAGTGATAAGGACCATAATTATTTGAACAGTTCGTGATTACGACTGGCAAACCGTAGGTTCTATGCCAAGCCCGAACCAAATGATCCGAACTGGCTTTACTTGCTGAATAAGGTGAGCTTGGTAAATAAGGCGTAGTTTCAGTAAATAAGTCTGTTGTACCTTCTAAGTCTCCATATACTTCATCCGTTGAAATATGATGGAACTTGAATCTAGACTTTTTAATCGTAGATAGATTTTGCCAATACTTTCGGGCTACTTCCAATAAGGTGTAAGTTCCCACAATGTTTGTATTAATAAATTCTGCCGGACCATCAATCGAACGGTCCACATGAGACTCTGCAGCCAGATGCATAACGATATCTGGCTGAAACTCTAAAAATAATCGGGTTAAAGATACATGGTCGCAAATATCAGTTTGCGTAAATTGATAACGAGGATGATCCGATACAGAAATAAGTGACTCCAGATTACCTGCATAAGTTAACTTATCAACATTTAATACATGATGTTCAGTCTCGTTAATGAGATGCCGAATGACGGCAGATCCAATAAAACCGGCCCCACCGGTTACCAATATATTCATCACCATTTTGATTATCCTTTAATATTTTTTATTTTACTTTTCACAAATTATTTTTAATGTGTTAATGCCGTCTAGGCATATCTGTTTTTATTGATTTGTCTATAAGATATATTAATTTTATTACACAAACTACCCATAGAGCAGCTAATCATCAAATGTAGTTACATTTTACAAATCCGGATAATGTTTTTTAAACTTAGTCCATCTTATATAGGCTCCAAGTTTTTTAGATAATTTTCCACTAATATTAATTTAACAATCACCTAAACTAATTAAATATTATTTTAATTAACAACAGATTATTTTGATTACTATAAAGATAAAGTATTTTAAATTCTATTAAAATATAATTGAATATTAAGAAAAATCAATGATCTAAAAAACCTCTAGATTAGATAAAAATTATATGAAAATACTTTTCTATATTAATTTCAGGGCTTAATTCCTTCTATCATTGAAGAATAGTACTTATTTAAAAAATAACAATTGGAAACAATTAATATTCTAATGCTATCTTAAGCAATTCACTATATCTCTATAGCTTATTTAATCACGGTTTCACGTCCATTTTCGTCAATCTTACAGTTAAATTTCAGCTCAAACTTGTTAAATTGACTTAAGAATAGCTATAGACAAGGTATGTGATCTATTATATTTTTTAGACGTTAATCACATAAACCGAATTCAAAAAAATTAATAATTATTAATAAATACCAATTCTGAACATATAAAAATAAAGGGGTTTCAAGTGAACTATAGACACCTTTTAGGTACTTTTACCTTAAGCCTATCTCTGGTTGGATGTGCAGCAACATCCGGCTTTCAAACGTATGATTTACCGACAGAAGGAATCTATCAAACTGAACTGGGAACTCCAGTCAATCTGGTGAAACTGACTCAGGATACATTACCTGTAGTACAGTCTGCGCAAACGCATAATCTCAGTCATTATGCTCCTCTATTTCAGACTGAGGTGCAGGATTACCGCTTGAATCCAGGAGATATTTTATCTTTCCAGCTATGGGCTTATCCCGAAATTAGTGCCGTTCCTACAGCAAGTGACAATAACAATGGTTATCAGATTGACCGGAATGGTTATATCCAGTTTCCATTCATCAATCGTTATAAAGCAGCCGGAAAAACCCTTCCACAAGTGAATCAGGAAGTACGACGTCTGTTAATTCCTTATTTGAATAATCCAGATGTGGTCGTGAGAGTAATTTCCTATCAGGGACAGCGTTATTCAGTAGTGGGGAATGTAAAATCAGCTGGACAATTTTATCTGACTGATCAGCCGGTAAGTGTGTATACGGCGCTGGGCCTAGCCGGTGGGATTAATGAACAAGGTGATTCCACTTCAATCCAGCTCGTACGCCAAGGTGTGACCTATGATCTGAACACAATTGCTTTAGAAAAAGCTGGGTATTCCTTACACAAGCTACTGATTCAACCCAATGACACCCTGTATATCAGTCCTCGGGAAAACCAGAAAATCTATGTCATGGGTGAAGCCGGCACCAATAAACCATTACCTATCCGTGATCAGGGCATGACGCTCGCTGATGTACTGGGTGAAAGCGAAGGTATTAATCCATATTCTGCCAATCCGAGTCGAATTTATGTCTTGCGTGGCAATTCTGACAACAAGATGACTGAAATCTATCACTTAAGTCTAAAAAATCTGGGAGATTTTGGTCTGGCTAAACAGTTCAAGATGAATAGTAACGATATTGTCTATGTTGATGCTACTGGTCTGACCCGTTGGGAACGCGTAGTGAGCCAGATTCTTCCATTTTCATATGTCGCTGGTTCAGCTATACGATAGGTGAAAGTATGAAAATTAAAAATCTTTTAGCAATCTGTTTTGGACATGTTAATCATCAATTAGTGAATAAACATTTATTTATAAGATCTATCCGTACTTTCAGATTAAATCTATAAGGCTGGATCAACTAAATAATGACTGTTAGTACTAATAAAAACACTATTTTTAATTCCTCCATGGACTTCACCTGTAACTCCATGGTGCCCGAAAACCAGATATGAAACAGATTAGATGAAAGACAACATTATTCTGATCAGAATCAGAATGTCTGGTCTTTAGCGGACTCGACATACCCAGAGAGGATAAAAAACAGAATATTGAGAATCCTTTCTCGCAGGGCAGCAAGTCATTGATGCAGTCTTTTTTGAGTTAATTCAAAATGGCATCAGCGACTGGAAAAATCACTTTTAAACTTTTAGATAGTAAAATTATGAACAAAAATAACAATACCGATAATATGATTGACCTAAAAGGGGTGTTCTTTTCCCTGCTCGCGCAATGGAAGCTCATCCTGCTATGTGGTTTGCTCAGCCTGATTGTAGTGCTGCTTTACCTACGTACCGCAGCAATTAACTATAAGGTTGATGCAATCGTCCAGGTCGAAGAAAGTAGAGGCTCATCAGCTGCTTTACTTGGTAGCCTATCCAGCATTGTGAGTCAGATGTCTTCATCCAATGCCGAGATTGAGGTTTTAAAATCACGTACGATTCTCGAATCCGTAATTGACCGTTTAAATCTGGATCTGCATATTGCCAGCACTGAAGACTCTTTTATTAACCGTTTGATTCAAGGCAGAACTTCTCAAACTGAATATCAGACCGAAACCGTACGCTTTAAGGATGGTCAAAAAAGTTTTGATATCCGTCAGTTTGACGTCCCTGTAGCCTATCTGGATAAAAATCTGCTGCTGAAATTTCAACAACAGAGCTTTAGCCTGATCAATCCACTGACCGAAGAAATCGTCTTTCAAGGCGCACTAAACCAGCCGGTTGAGGCTAAAGCTGCACAGGGCGACTGGAAAATTGCCATCTTTACTCAAGATAATCTTGATAACAGTTATCAGGTGAAAAAGCTCTCATTGCCTGCAGCGATCGATTCTATTCTCGCCAATTATACAATTACAGAAAAAGGTGATCTGAGCGGCGTTTTGCAACTTCGCTATCAGGGTCAAGATAAACAGCACATCACTAAAGTCCTGAATACGATTTTAGCAGTTTACAGCCAGCATAATATTACACGCCGTTCGACAGACACTGCACGAACACTGGCTTTCCTGGATGAACAATTGCCGGATTTAAGAAAACAGCTTGATGATGCAGAGTTTGCCTTCAATCGCTTCCGCCAAAAATATAATACTGTTGATATCACCAGAGAATCGGAATTATATTTAAATCAGAGCGTGAATTTAGAATCACAAAGAGCCCTACTTGAACAGCGACAGGCGGAAATAGGTGCCAAGTATGCAGCTGCCCATCCAGCCATGCGTGAAATTACGGCCCAACTTCGCGTAGTGAATGGCAAGATTCGTGAATTGAATTCAACACTTAAAAATATTCCAGAGATTCAACGCCAATATTTACAACTGTCTCGTGACGTTGAAGTGAAACAGCAACTGTACACCAATCTGGTAAATTCTTATCAGCAACTGCGTGTTGCTAAAGCAGGTGAAAGCGGTAATGTTCATATTATTGATACCGCACTTGAACCAGTTGACCAGATTCAACAGAAACAGCCTCTGATTTTATTTTTAACCTTCTGTTTCGGTATTTTTCTGGGCATCTTGGTGGCGTTGTTGCGTAACATGCTACGTTCTGGTGTGAAAGATAGCAGTCAGATCGAATATCAGTTAGACCTGCCAGTCTATGCCAATATCGCTCATTCGACTGTTCAGAAACCTGGCCTGAAATTACTGAAAAAGAAAAAAATGCCTTTCTTATTGGCATTGAAACACAGTGATGATATGGCAGTTGAAAGCTTAAGAAGCATTCGTACAGCGAGCCACTTTGCTCTGACTCAGGCCAAAAACAATATCATGATGATTTCAGGTCCAGCACCAAAAGTTGGAAAATCTTTTGTTGCCAGCAATCTGGCCGTCATCATGGCAGAGAAAAATAAGCGTGTACTGATCATTGATGCAGACCTGCGCCGTGGTCATATACACAAATATTTTAATCTGGATAACCAGTATGGATTAACTGAATATCTGAATGAACACGTGTCTTTGGATAAAGTGGTACAAACCACCAATGTGCCGAACTTAAATGTCATTAGCTGTGGTGAAAATGCAACTAATCCAGCTGAGCTTCTGAATTCAGAACGCTTCCAGGAGTTGTTGCAAAAACTGATTCCACACTATGACCATATTATTATTGATACTCCACCGGTACTGGCTGTTACGGATGCGATCATTGTTTCCCGATACGTCGGACTTAATCTGGTTGTAGCACGCTATGCAAAAACCCAGATGAAGGAACTGGCACTTACAGTAAACCGCTTTAAACAGGCTGGCAGTACTGTCAATGGTCTGATCCTGAACGATATCCAGCGTTCAGCAGGTGGCAGCTATAGCTATGATTATACATATAGTTATAAGCCGAAAGCCAAAACCAGCTAATCTAATAGCTCCTAAAAAAAACCAGCAATCATTGCTGGTTTTTTCTTTTTTGAGTCGTACCAAATGCAGGTATTCACTTGCTAAAAAACCACCCGTTCTACAAGATTTCTTAAAATTTTCTGCTAAGATGGACTGAACCTCAACGATAACATTAGATTGGACAAATACATGAGTAAGGCCTTACCGATTGCCGTCGCTGTTCTTTTAGGCGGTGCCGCGCTAGTACCTGTTTACTATGCAACTCAAAACCCTGCTACTCAAACTACAAAAGCATCTAAAGATGCCTCTGCTGTCTCTAAAATCAGCTATGCACTCGGTTATGAAGTGGCGCATCAGACTCCTCCTGAGCTGGACATTAACAGTTTTGTGACCGGTGTACGTGAAGGACATGCGCGTTCTGCACCTGCCTATACGGAAGAAGAATTACAGGCAGCTTATGAGCAGTTCCAGAAAGAAATGCAGCAAAAGCAGCTTGATAGTGCAAAACAGGCTCAAGCCTCAAGTGATACTTTCCTGACTGAAAATGCGAAAAAGGCCGGCATTAAAACAACTGCTTCCGGCTTACAGTACCAAGTCACGAAAGAAGGTACAGGTAAACAGCCAAAAGCCTCTTCAATTGTGAAAGTACATTACACTGGTAAACTGGTAGATGGCACCGTATTTGACAGTTCAGTAGAACGCGGTGAACCGATCGAGTTTCCATTAAATCAGGTCATTCCAGGCTGGACTGAAGGTCTGCAGCTGATGAAAGAAGGCGGTAAGGCAACTCTATATATTCCGTCAAATCTGGGGTATGGTGAACAGGGTGTCCCTGGTACGATTCCTCCGCATAGCACTTTGATTTTTGATGTGGAATTAATCGAAGTAAAATAATACAAATAGGGAGAGCGACCAGCTCTCCTTTATTTTTGAGAATTGATAATGAAAATACAAATCAGTTTAATGGTTTTGCTGCTCAGTTCAGGCAGCCTTTTTGCTAAAGAGATCAATAATACAAGTAGTGAAGCTGAGAAGATTGGTTACAGCTTTGGTTATCTGATGGGTCGCAGTAATGCAGACACTTTAAAGGATCTTGATTTAGATGCATTTAGCCAGGGCTTAAAGACAGCCGCTGCTGGACAAAAATCCAGTTTAAGCGATGAAGAAATGACCCAAGTGCTGACTCAGTATAAACGTCAAAGTGATGCCAAAGAACTGATTGTGCTGAAACAGAAAGCTGAAGAAAATGCCAAAGCTGGCAAAGCATTCTTGCAGGAAAATGCGAAAAAGCCAGGCGTTAAAACTACCAAATCTGGGCTGCAATACCTGGTACTGAAAGAAGGTAAAGGGAAATCACCAAGTGCTAACAGTAATGTCCGTGTGCATTATGAAGGTCGCCTGATTGATGGTACCGTTTTTGACAGTTCGATTGCCCGCCAGCAGCCAGTCGATTTCCGTACCACCCACGTGATTACTGGCTGGACAGAAGGCTTACAGCTCATGAAAGTCGGTGCTAAATACCGCTTCTTTATCCCCGCTGATCTGGCCTATGGACAGATTGGTTCGGGAGATATAATTGAACCAAATAGTACCCTGATTTTTGATATCGAATTACTGGAAATTATTAAATAAAAATTCCTTTAATTGTAAAAGTTAAAAAGAGAGGCAAATTATTTGCCTCTCTTTTTTTGTACTGATGAGAAACGAATTAGTTGGAGCTTTTCATGTATATTCATAGCAGTTTTGCTATTTTATAGTTTAATCAAAATATTCAACAACAATAGAGGACTTCAGCATGGCAGCAATCAAGACCCGCGAAATTCAATATACTGCGCAGGATGGCAGCACTTTGATTGGTTATTTTGCCGCACCAGAAACTGATGCACCTGTAGCCGGTGTTATCGTGGCACCCGAATGGTGGGGCCGCAATGACTATACTGAACAGCGTGCCCGTGAACTGGCGGAACATGGTTATGCCGCGCTGGCAATTGATATGTATGGTGACAAGAAAGTGACCACCAACTCTGATCAAGCCTATCAATGGATGATGCAGACGTTTGAAGATCCGGACACCATTGTGAACCGTGCGAAAGCTGCTTTAGATACTTTGGCGGCACAGGATGAAGTCAATCCGGAAAAACTGGCTACGATTGGTTTCTGCTACGGCGGTAAAGTGGCTCTGGATCTGGCTCGCTCAAATGCACCGTTAAAAGCTGTGGCTACTTTCCATGCCAACCTGTCTCCTAAAGCACCTGCACAGGAAGGCCAGGTACAGGCAGAAATTCTGGTCCTACATGGTGAAAAGGACAGTATGGTCAGTCTGGATGATGTCGCCAGCTTTAAAGAAGAAATGCAGGCGGCTAAGGTCGAGCATAATGTGATTGTATTTGAAAATGCCAAGCATGGATTTAGCAACCCGCTTGCGGATGAGCGCGCCAAGGCCAATGGTGTCGATCTGGGCTACAATGCTGAAGCAGAGAAACAAAGCTTGGCTGCCATGTATGAATTACTGGCACGACGACTCGCTTGATAACAGATAAATTGATCCGGCTCATGATCGAGCTGGGTCATACATGAAAAAAATAAATTCAATGAAAGGAGCCAATATCATGACTGAAAATAACTGCCCGTACTGTAATTTTGACGAATACGATATTCTGGCTAAAAATGATTTTGCTGTCGTGTTACCTGAACCCAACTCCCTGTCCAAAGGACATTATGTAGTTACTCCATTACGTCATGTGGCGTCATTTTTTGAAATCACAGATAAAGAACGTAAGAGCATGATGTCCTTACTTGAACAGGCTCGTAATGAATTGCAATTACGCTATCAGCCTTCCGGTTTTCATGTCGGGTTTAATGATGGCGAAGTATTTCAGGAAAAATCAGAACATTTACACATTCATATTATCCCACGTTATGAAGGCAAGGTATTAAAGCTGGATGCACGCTGGGGCATTGAAGAATAAGAATTTAAATTTTTTTCCCGAGTGAATGCTTTTCGAAGTGTTCACTTGTCCCTTCCATTTATTCATTTTTACTCTTTTTCAGTCTTGCTGTTTTAGCAGACTTTTCATCTTTTAGCTGGGTCTCTTCAGTTATACTAGGCCTCGTTTTCCAGTTTGTTCTATCTTCATGTTTGTATTTTCAGATGCCCTTTTAGAATGGTTTGATGTGCATGGCCGTCATGATTTGCCGTGGCAAGTGGCTGATGATCCCTATAAGGTCTGGGTCTCTGAAATCATGCTACAGCAGACTCAGGTCAAAACCGTGCTGCAATATTTTGAGCGGTTTATTCAACGTTTTCCGACAGTACAGGACTTAGGTACAGCTTCTTGGGATGAAGTCGCACCCTATTGGGCTGGGCTGGGCTATTATGCTCGTGCCCGCAATTTGCATAAGGCAGCCGGTATTGTAGCAAGGCAGGGGCATTTCCCGACGAGCCTAGAAGAATGGATCGCCCTGCCCGGCATTGGCCGCTCAACCGCGGGAGCCTTAATGTCTTTGGGTTTACGTCAGTACGGCGTGATCATGGATGGTAATGTCAAACGGGTGCTGGCACGATTTTTTGCGATCGAAGATGATCTGTCTAAACCGGTTCATGAACGTGCCTTGTGGGAGCTTGCTGAACAGCTTTGCCCGGTTGAACGGAATCATGACTATACCCAGGCGATTATGGATCTCGGTGCGACCGTCTGTACTCCGAAAAAGCCTTTATGCCTGTATTGTCCAATGCAGCGACATTGCAAGGCACATCAACAGGGTCTGGAAAATGAATTGCCCTTTAAAAAAGCCAAAAAGCCGGTACCGGTCAAAGCAGCTCAAGTGCTGTTGATCCAGTCAGGTGATGAATGGCTATGGCAGCAACGTCCTAATAGTGGTCTTTGGGGCGGGCTTTGGTGTCTGCCAATTATTGAAGACACTCATACATTTGAACAACTGTGCCAGCAACTGGGTCTGAAAAATCTCGTACAAAAGATCCAGATCAGCCACAGTTTCACCCATTTTACCTGGCAGCTTGAAGCCATGGTTTTTGCAGTCGATGCAGATCAGCAGGAACATCTGGCGATTGAGTTACAAGGCTTCTGGATGAACCCGGAAACTGCAGTCAATGCAGGTATTCCAACCGCCATGAAAAAATTGATTTCTACCGTAAATTTATGACATAGTCTGGGACAAGAAGAATCATATTGGCCTCATTTAAGGATAAATATTTTGCGCCATTCTCTTGCGTTTGTCGGGCTTTCTTTGGTGATGTTATTTCTGGTGGCGTGTAGTAGCGCACCGAAACATCCTTCTGCGGTTCAGCTTAATCCGGCACTGGTCAAAAAACTGAATCATATGCGTATGCCCTCTTCTCTGCCGATTCCGGTAGATCGGGTCCAGGCTCGTGAATTGAAAGATACTTGGGGAGCTTCGCGTAGTAGTGGCCGTTTGCATGAGGGCATTGATATTCTGGCTCCACGTGGAACCAAGGTTCGCAGTGCGACGCCTGGTCTGATCGCGGATTTACGGAATAACAATTTGGGTGGTAAAGTAGTCTGGATTCTGGGTCCAGGTGGTGCCTGGCATTATTATGCACATCTGGATGGTCATAAGCGTGGCCTGAAAGTTGGTGACTATGTCAAAAAGGGCGATGTCATTGGTTATGTCGGTAATACTGGCAATGCCCGGCATACTGCGCCACATCTGCATTATGGTCTCTATTTAAATGGTAAGGGCCGTGGTGTTGTTAACCCTTATCCATATTTACGTTAATTTTAGGAAGTTTACATGTCAGAAGCGTTGATCAACCGTCTGGTCGAATTTGCTGAATCAGGCAATCAACAGAAAATCGTGCTCAATGGCCAGACCTATCAGGGCTGGATCATGGAAATTACCGAAGAGGCGCTTCTGATCAGTACTGGTTATGCCGATAAAAGTGGTAAGGATATGTGGATCCAGTTCAGCGATCTGCAGCAGGCAGAACTCTCCTACTGGGATAATCAGCAAGATCAGTGGACGACATTTAAATTATAAGATAATCAAAAGGAGCATCCCTTGACGATCCAACGCTGTGGCTGGTGCTCTGATGATTCTCTGTATACTGCTTACCATGATCAGGAATGGGGACAGGCGCTGCATGATGAGAAACGCCTATTTGAAATGCTGTGTCTGGAAGGCCAACAGGCCGGTTTAGCCTGGATTACCGTACTCAGAAAACGTGAATCTTATCGCAAACATTTCTTTCAATATTCGATTGAAACGATTGCTTCTTTTACAGATGAGCAACTCACCGCAAAACTGCAAGATGCTAGTCTAATCCGGCATATCGGTAAACTAACTGCGATTCGTGATAATGCCCGGACCTGGCAACAGCTTAAATCTCAAGAAATTGATGTGGTCACATGGTTGTGGTCCTTTGCCCATCAGCCCCGGTTAAATAATGATGTTGCAGATTATCGTCAGGCTCCAGCACAAACCATTGAAAGCCAGAACATGTCCAAAGCCTTAAAAAAAGCAGGCTTTAAGTTTGTCGGTCCTACGATCTGTTATGCTTTTATGCAGGCAGTTGGCATGGTCGATGACCATGAAAATCACTGTCACTTTAAAACAATATCCTCCCATTCAAATAAGAGCTGAATCTATGTCCACTAATACTATTCAAGCCTATGCCGCAATGTCTGCCGGTGCTGCTCTGGAACCTTATCAATTTGATGCAGGTGAACTTCAGCCGCATCAGGTCGAAGTGAAAGTTGAATACTGCGGCCTATGCCATTCTGATATTTCAGTACTCAATAATGACTGGGGATCTTCAGTATATCCTGTGGTGGCCGGACATGAAGTCATTGGAACCATTACACAACTGGGTTCTGAAGCCAAAGGTCTAAAAGTAGGTCAACGTGTCGGTATTGGCTGGACTGCGGAAAGCTGCCAACATTGCGATCCTTGTATTTCAGGCCAGCAAGTGCTGTGTACCGGTGGTCAGGTTGCAACCATCGTCGGTCATGCAGGCGGTTTTGCAGATAAAGTCCGTGCTGGCTGGCAATGGGCAATTCCCTTACCCGAAGATCTGGACCCAGAAAGTGCAGGTCCCCTGCTCTGTGGCGGGATTACTGTATTTGATCCGATTCTGAAACATCAGATTCAGGCTATTCACCACGTCGGTGTCATTGGTATTGGCGGTTTGGGACATATGGCGATCAAGCTGCTGAAAGCATGGGGTTGTGAAATTACCGCCTTTACTTCAAATCTGGATAAAACCGATGAGCTGAAAGCTATGGGTGCAGACCATGTAGTGAATAGTCGCGACCCAGCAGCGCTTAAACCGCTCCGTGGTAAATTTGACCTATTAATGAGTACTGTCAATGTCACACTAGACTGGCAGGCTTATTTATCAACTTTAGCGCCAAATGGCACTGTACATATGCTGGGCTTACCACTGGAACCTATGCAAATTTCTGCAGGTTCACTGATTGGCGGTGCTAAATCAGTGACTGGCTCGCCGACAGGTTCACCAGCAGCTTTACGTCAATTATTAAAATTTGCGGCACGTAAAAATATTGCGCCACAAATTGAGTTATTCCCAATGTCGGAAATTAATGCTGCGATTGAACGTCTGCACTCAGGCAAAGCCCGTTACCGGATCGTACTGAAAGCCGATTTCTAATTTGTACCAATCATCAGTAAATCTAGATCTGCCCTAGCCTCATGTTAGGGCAGATTTTTTTATGGCTGTATTTATAAATAATTGGTTTATAAATATTTAGCCAGCTTCTGAGCTAGAAATTCAATAAATAGATGTACCCGTTTAGGCAGATGCTCCTGACGGTAATAGACTGCATGAATTTTTTGATAATGTAGCTCAATCTGGTCTTCAAATAGTGCCTGCAAACGACCCGCCTGTAAATCGTCCTCAATCAAAAAGCGTGACAGACAGGTAATACCCACCCCGTATAAAGCTAATTGACGGACAGTTTCCCCATTGGGTGCTCGAATCTTTGGCTTTACAGTGATAGGTTCGCCATCCAGCCGAATCGGCCAGGTGTTCAAATGTGTAGGCTGACTAAATCCCAGCAAAGTGTGCTCCGATAAATCTGCCACTGATTGCGGTCTGCCTTTCTGCTGTAAATATTCAGGACTGGCCACAATATACAAACGGCTGCGGCATAATAATCTGGCATGCAGGCTGGAATCATGCAGTTCTCCAAAGCGGATCGCGACATCGGTTTTATGTTCCAGCAGATCAATCACCTGATCATGATTATTTAGTTCAATTTCGATGTGGGGATAACGCTGCATAAATTCCTGAATTAGCGGCACGATTACATGCAGTACAAAAGGTGTCGCTGAATCGACCCGAATCAATCCTGAAGTATCACTATCTGATTTCAGTAAGGCATCTTCAGCTTCTGCCAGATCATTGAGAATTTTGCGCGCCTTTTCTAGAAATAGCTGGCCTTCTTGAGTCAGTTTCAGCTTACGTGTGGTTCTTTCTAAAAGAGTAACATTTAACTTATTTTCCAGACGTTGCAATGCCCGACTGACACCCGAAGTGGTTTGTCCCAAACGCTCTGCCGCCATGACAATAGAACCACTATCCACAATAGTGACAAAAGCCTGTAATTCTTCAATCGTCGATTTCATTTGTCACTCTTTTATTGATTTTCGGTCAATAATATTTTGCAAATTCAGCTATTTTTTCGCAACAATAAAAAGCACAAAATACTCAACATCGAAAATACTTAAAGATTAAAGCTATGAATATTGTTCCTCAATTTGGTGTTGGTACCTTTCGCCTGTCTGGACAGACCGTCATTGATTCAGTCAAAACAGCCCTGGAAGTCGGTTATCGCGCCGTAGATACGGCACAGATTTATGCCAATGAAGCGGAAGTGGGTCAGGCTATTGCAGAAAGCCAAGTTAATCGTAACGAGCTATTCATTACCACCAAAATCTGGACAGATCATTACGCACCAGACAAATTAATTCCAAGCCTCAAAGAAAGCCTGCATAAACTACGTACCGATGCAGTCAATCTAACGCTCATTCACTGGCCTGCACCTCGTTTAGGCGTTCAAATTCCTGAGCTGATGCAGACTTTATTAGAAGCCAAACAGCAAGGTCTGACTGAGCATATCGGTGTGTCCAATTTCAATATTGAGCTGACCCAACAAGCCATTGATACGATTGGTCTAGAGCATATCGTAACCAACCAGATTGAACTCAGTCCTTATTTACAAAATCAGCGTCTGGTCAGTTTCCTACAATCTCAGAAGATTGATGTCACCTCTTATATGACACTAGCTTATGGCAAAGTGCTGAATGATCCTGTCCTGCAAGGAATTGCTGCCCAGCATCAGGCTTCGACTGCACAAATTGCACTGGCTTGGGCCTTGCAAAAAGGTTTTGCTGTGATTCCTTCTTCAACCAAACGTGAACATCTGCTTGCCAATCTGGCAGCGCAGGAGATACAACTGTCTCAAGAAGAAATGGCTTTGATCAGCACCTTGGAGCGCAATGGCCGCGAGGTTGATCCGGACCAGCTTGCGCCTATCTGGGATTAAACAGAAACCATGAAAGTTAATTTTCCTTTGCTTGCACTGGCGGTTGGTGCCTTTGCAATTGGTACCACTGAATTTTCTCCAATGGGTTTTCTGCCAGAAATCGCCCGTGATCTAGAGATTTCGATTCCTCGTGCCGGGATGCTGATCAGTGCCTATGCCTTAGGGGTGATGTTGGGTGCACCACTAATGACCCTCTGGTTAAGCCGTTATTCCAAACGTAAGTCTCTCATTTTACTGATGGCGATTTTTACGATTGGTAATATTCTGGCGACATTAGCGCCTAATTATCTGGGGCTGATGGGGGCACGCATCATTACCAGCCTGAACCATGGTGCTTTCTTCGGGATTGGTTCGGTTGTCGCGGCAAGTGTCGTTCCGAAAGATAAACAGGCCAGCGCTGTAGCCATGATGTTTATGGGCCTGACCATTGCCAATATTGGCGGGGTGCCACTAGCAACCTGGATAGGACAACATATCGGCTGGCGTATGGCTTTTCTGGGTATTTCCCTGCTTGGTGTGCTAACCATGTTCTCCTTATGGAAAGCCTTGCCTGAAGGCCAAAGCAGCCAGAAACCAGATGTAAGGCAAGAACTACAAGTATTGACCCGCCTGCCCGTTGTTTTAGCTTTATTGACCACTGTGATGAGTGCGGGGGCCATGTTTGCCCTATACACTTATATTGCGCCAAGTCTGCAAAGCTTTACTCAAGCCTCACCGGCATTAATTACCCTAATGCTTGTGCTGATTGGAGTAGGTTTCTCGATTGGTAATCATCTGGGTGGCAAGTTTGCAGATCTATCCTTAGATAAAACCCTGATTGGCTTTTTAATCTTGCTCATGCTGATGATGCTGCTCTTCCCGATTCTGGCAAGCACGGCTCTTGGCGCAGGTCTGGCATTAATCATCTGGGGTGCTGCTGCCTTTGCCGTGGTCCCACCTTTACAGATGCGAGTCATGTCCGTAGCTTATGATGCGCCTGGACTGGCCTCTTCAGTAAATATTGGTGCCTTTAACCTCGGGAATGCTTTGGGTGCGATTGCGGGTGCCAGTGTGCTAAATCTGGGACTTAGCTATAGTGCGGTTTCATTTGCCGGTGCTGGGCTCAGTGCTGTTGCTTTGCTTCTGGTTTTAATTCAAATGAAACTGGTTCCACAGCAAGATATGACTACGCAGCAATGCTCTTAAAATTTCCTTCACAAAAAAGTCCGCCTGATGCGGACTTTTTTATTGGCTATTTAACGTAAAGCTTCAGGTAACACAGGCGTTGCCACAGGTTTAGCCAGTTCGGTTTTCATCTTTTGCAGCATCTGATAAGGCTGCTGTTGCACAAACATATTCACAAAGGTTAAAGGAATCGAGCCCTCAGGATTGGCATAGCCATAAGTCGATACCTTAACCTTGTTATTCGCCAGTTTCTGGAAGGTCCAGTCTCCCTGATAATCAGTCAAACGTACATAATTCGGATTTAGAGCATACCCGGTCTGAATCGCTTTATTCTTAATGGTGATCTGGCCATTGGCATCCTTAATCATTTTACCCTGCACAATCAGATCACGGTCTTTTAAAGGGAATGGAAAATCCAGCACCATATACAAGGTGAAATCGCCTTTTTTATCATCACGCGACAGCACCTTGATACTGCCCATATAAGGCACCCATTTCACCGCATGATCAACATCCAGAATCAGAGAAACGGCATTCTCAATCGGGACATTGTAGGTGGTTTCGGCTTTATAGAGAAAAACGGGATTACGTTCATCCTGATAGGTCCAGACTTTAATATTATTTTTATTAATGCTGAGCTTGGCATTCTGCACAGAGGTCGACTGTGCTGTAGCGGCAAAGGCTACAGCACACGCCATTAATATTAATTTCTTCATTCCATTGTCATCTTATTTTAGTTTTAAGTTATTTTTATATAGGATTTTGACGAAAATTTATACTTGAATATCGTTAAAACCAAGTACATCCTTCATGTCATATTTACGTGCATCACGACCAACGACCCAAGCTGCGGCACGTACGGCACCCGCTGCAAAGTTCATACGGTTGGTGGCTTTATGCGTAATTTCAACACGCTCGCCTTCGCCAATAAACATTGCAGTATGTTCACCGACGATATCACCGCCACGAATGGTCTGAAAACCAATACTTTTACGTTCACGAGGACCCGTATGCCCTTCACGATGATATACCGCATCTTTTTTCAGATCACGACCCAGTGCTCCAGCAATCGCCTCACCCATCATAAGAGCTGTACCTGATGGCGCATCTACCTTATGACGGTGATGTGCTTCAATCACTTCAATATCGACCGTATCACCAAAGACTTTAGAGGCAAGTTCTAGCAGTTTGATCGAAACGTTCACACCAACCGAATAGTTCGCTGCATAGACCACTGGAGTTTCTTTTGCAGATTCATCCAGATAAGCTTTTTGTTCGTCATTCATACCAGTCGTACCAATCACGATCGCAACGCCATTTTCACGGCAGATTTTAAGATGATTCACCGTCGCAGCAGGCGCAGTAAAGTCGATCACTACGTCACAGTCTTTAACTACTTCTTCAAGATGGCCGACAACCTTTACACCCAGGCTCCCTACACCAGCCAGTTCACCGGCATCTGCGCCAATCAATGAGCTTTCAGGGCGCTCAACAGCTGCTGCCAATTGGTAACCGGCTTCTTTCACCGCCTGAATAAGGATGCGTCCCATACGGCCGCCTGCACCTAAAATCCCAATGCGTGGTGTCGCTGACATAACATAGTCCTGATGTTGATTCGAAATTGCTCTTACTATAGCAAAACTCGCTCATAACACTAAGATTGATCGCATAAAAATCAATGAAAAGAATTAAAGAGGATCATGAGGGTTTTTGATATGTATCCATATAAACAATATTTTATGGACGAGTAAAAAGAAAATAATTCCGTTAGAGGAATAATGATTAAATGGTTAGTCAGAGATAAACTCATTTAAAGAAAATTCTAGTTAATAAGAATTAGATTTTAATTTTAAATAATTGAATTTAATAAGATAAAAAATATTTTTCCATGGTACGTATGATCTTGATTTTTCATATTTAGATTATTTGTATTTAAGGGAAATATATTGAAACTCCAATTTGACCACCTCAGCAATATAAGTATTACTGATATTATTGAATTAAATACCCATTATCGCGTACTGAGGCATATGCCTTTAGCGCATGGCATTATTTTAGATGAAGCGCGATGGATTGTTTGAGTAAATGAAAGTATAAATCCATACTTTTTTAAATTTAGAAATGTTTAAGGATCAAGCATCAAGTAGTTGACCAACTTCCAAGCTGGTATATCCACGTTCTTTAAAGATCAAAATAATCGCTTTTTTATAATCTTCACAAATAGATGTTTTATATTTAGTGATGAGTTGAATCTCGGAATTCAGCTCCAGGTCATTTTTTAAGGTCAAAACTTCGGTAGAGATCTTATTAAAAATCTTTAAATTAAACATATAGGCACCTGTTATCAGTTGTAGCGGCCCGACTACAACAAATACCTGCCTTAGCTCAGCTAGACACCCTTGGTCGCAAGGATTACAAATTAGAAAAAGTTCTGCAAGTTTTGAGGAATTGATAGATTAAATAACCTTCTAAATCATTCCTATTTAGCAAGATTGTCGGCCTAAAAATTAATTTTATATATCAATTTATTAATAATCTCATGTTTGCTAAAAATTTAATAGGAACCAGTTTTTGTAACAATTCTTTTAATATTTCAGATTATTCATAATATTTTATTAGTCAAATGAATAGAGAGATCATTAATTCAGGATTTTCATATCCTGATGATGAGGTCTTAAAAGACAAAGTATTTTTTCTATCTGGCAAAGGTAAAACCAGACTCTTTGTACGCTTTGGCTCACATTAATCTCGGCCTTTTGCTGCTATCCAGAATACTGGAAGTTTCCTATGATGAATTCATCAGGAACAGGAAGTTCCAAACAAGAATAACAATAGATCAGCACAAGGACAGTAAGGTACGACAGGAGTTATACCGAGCGAACCCATACGAAAAACCCCGGCAGGATGCTGGGGTTTTTCTTTTAGAGTTTAAATTAAATTTCATTCTTTAGATGTGCAAATATGTGACATACATCACATTAAAAAATCCATTTTCTTATATATTTTGCCACTTGCTAAATTTTATGAGATTAATGATTACTCTTATATTTCAATTATTTAAACAACATCAAATTACATTAGTAAACATAAGTACACACAAAAAAACATCAATATCTACATTTTATGTCAACATTTTTGCCAAGTGTACTGAGTAGTACACTATTTTTAATACAAGGAAATTTATATGAAATTAGTTCAATTAACTTTTGCCGGGGTAGCGTTAATTGCTGCATCACAAACTTTTGCTGCTGAAGAAGTAGCACAAACAGCTCCTGCTGCAACTGAAACAGCTGCGTCTGAAGTTCAAGCTGCTGAAGCACCTGCAAGCGAAGCTCCAGCATCAGAAGCTCAAGCAACTGAAGCTCAATAATATGACAGGATTTATATTTCTCTGCGTGAGGGGTATAAATCCTTCTTAAAAAGCCAATATCATTAAAAGAATAATTTTCTCATTATTTTTATCTAATAATTAACTTATACATCTTTTCCGAATTTAAGCTATAAAAAAGGACGCCTGAGCGTCCTTTTTTATCTATCCAGATCAGTCAAACAACCGATCAAAGAAAGATTTTTTCTTTGGAGAAGACTGGCTGCCCTCATCTTCCATGGTCGCTTGCAACTCTTTCAACAGTTCACGTTGACGTGCAGTCAGGTTCACTGGTGTTTCTACAACAACACGGCAAAGCAGATCACCTTGCATGGTTGAACGTACTGGTTTCACGCCCTTACCACGTAGGCGGAACAGTTTACCGGTTTGCGTACCTTCAGGAATTTTCAGGCTGACACGACCATCTAATGTCGGAATCTGAACTTCTTTACCCAAAGCTGCATCCGCAATTGAAATTGGCACATCCATATACAGATCTGCACCGTCACGCTGGAAGATTTCGTGTTCACGTACCACGACTTCAACGTATAGATCACCTGATTGGCCATCACGAATCGCTTCACCTTTACCAGTCAAGCGTACGCGGTCGCCATTGTCCACCCCGGCTGGGATAGTAACTTCTAGGGTTTGCTGACGGTCAGATACACCTGATCCATGACATTTATTACATGGGTTCTTAATGATCTTGCCCTGGCCACGACAGGTACTACAGGTTTGCTGTACCGAGAAGAAACCTTGCTGCATACGTACTTGGCCGGCACCATGACAGGTTGGACAGGTTTCAACATCGTTCGGATTTTTAGAACCTTTACCATCACAGGCGTCACATGGTGCTGGTGCAGTAAAAGTAATGGTTTTCTTAACGCCTTTGACTGCTTCTTCAAGCGTCAATTCCATCACATAGCGTAAGTCTGAACCACGGCGTTGACGTTGCTGGCCACGGCCCCCCCCACCAAAGGCTCCACCGAAAATATCCCCAAACTGGCTGAAAATATCTTCCGCACTGAAACCACCGAAGCCGCCAGCACCACCGCCCATACCACCTTCAAAGGCTTGATGGCCCATACGGTCGTACATGCTGCGTTTTTCGCTGTCTGACAGAACTTCATACGCTTCTGAAGCTTCTTTAAACTTCTCTTCAGCTTCAGGATTGTCCGGGTTACGGTCTGGATGATATTTCATCGCCAACTTACGGTAGGCTTTTTTAATTTCATCATCACTAGCGGTTTTAGAGACGCCCAAAACCTCATAATAATCACGTTTAGCCATGTCTGGCGATGCTCCTCACGGAATTCTATTTAATATTGACTGTGGTCTAAAATTGGGGTTAAACCCAGCTTTACAAGGGGAATTCTGAAAAAAAAATTGAAAGCTTAGAATACGGCTTTGTTTTGAGAAAATTTGAAGATGCCTTTGAACCATGCATTAATGAGGAAAATAATAGCAATAAAGCTGAATACCACACCTGCGACTGTGCAGGCTTTCACCCAAAGCTGGCTATCCCAGGCGAAGAAAAATAAGGGAATGAACCAAAGCGCTGCAAAAATGGCGAGTACCGAATAAATTACAATATTACGCATGATCCAGAGTGCCTGTGCCTGTAACCAGACTTCGGCATAATCAATCTGGGTCACCTTACGTGCATACCAGTAGGCGAATATGCCGCTCACCACTGTAAACAAAGCAAAAAACATGAAGACATAAGCCATCGCCACGGAGCGTCGCATCTTGGTGAGTGTGTCTTGAGTCATGTTTAGTCAACCTTAGTGTGCGGCCCAGCACAAGCAAGTTCCGCAGCAGTATGTCTTTTTTGAATTATTAAAAAATCAGGCACTACTATATTGAAATTTTCAATATTTCGCACCTGAAATTATGACAAATTTAAACAGAATTTAAACTTTTTTTCACTTTAAACCATTGTGCATATAAGGCTGGCAGGAAAAACAGCGTTAATAGCGTTGCAACGATCAATCCTCCCATAATGGCAACCGCCATTGGTCCGAAGAAAATGCTTCTGGATAAAGGAATCATGGCCAGAACGGCAGCCAGTGCAGTCAGGACAATCGGACGGCAACGGCGCACTGTGGCATTGATAATTGCATTCCATTGCGACTCACCGGCCTGAATATCCTGTTCAATCTGGTCAATGAGAATCAATGAGTTACGCATGATCATGCCTGACAAAGCAATCGTACCCAGCATGGCCACAAAGCCAAAAGGTTTATTGAAAATTAACAGGAATAAGACCACGCCAATAATGCCCAATGGCGCTGTCAGGAAGACAATAAAGGCACGCGAGATACTTCTAAGCTGGATCATCAGCAAAGTCATCACCACCGCTAAAAATAATGGCATACCCGCATTCACTGAGTTCTGCCCTCGCGCAGATTCTTCAACTGTCCCGCCTACCTCTATTAAATAGCCACTTGGCATTTCTGATCTGAGCTGTGCCAACTGATCTTTCAGCTCGTTGACCACGGTTGCCGGTTGCAGTTGCGTCCGGATATCAGCCCTTACGGTAATGGTCGGCAAGCGATTCCGATGCCAGATCAGGCCTTCTTCAAAGCTATATTCGATCTTGGCAATCTGGGCCAGAGGAACTGAACTCCCATTCGTGGTCGGTACTGCCAGACTACTCAGTGAACCGACATCGACACGTTCAGCCTGATCACCCCGTAAGCGGATCTCAATCAGCTCACGTTTCTCACGGTACTGATCAATCGCAGTTCCAGAAATTGAGCTATTCAGGAAATTGGCCAAATCGCTACTGCTTACTCCCAACTGACGGGCACGATCCTGATCGATATCCAGTTTAATCACTTTACTTGGCTCGCCCCAGTCCAGATGCACATTAGTAGTATTCGGATTATCTCCGACCGTTGCTGCAACTTTCTGTGCCCATTGACGGACTAATCCCAGGTCTTCACCCGATACTCGGAACTGTAATGGATAGCCGACGGGTGGGCCATTTTCCAGCAGAGATACGCGGGTACGGGCTTCTGGTAACAGCACCCGAATCTGGTCGCTTAAGGATTTACGGATTTCATTGCGGTCTTCAAGTGATGAAGCCAATACCACAAACTGGGCAAAGCTGGCTTGCGGCAATTGCTGGTCTAATGGCAAATAGAAACGCGGTGAGCCGGTACCGACATAGACCACATAGTTATCAATCCCCTCCTGTTTGGACAGGAAGTTTTCAACTTTTTTCACTGCCGCTTCAGTCGCTTTTAATGAAGCGCCCTCTTCCAGTTTCAGATCTACCAGAATTTCGGCACGATTCGATGGCGGGAAGAATTGTTTTGGCACCAGATTAAACATCAAAATGGATAGCACAAAAATCCCGACAGTCGCCGCAATGACCGTTTTACGGTAGGTGACACAGATATTCACCCAACGGCGAAAGCCCTGATAGAACTTGGTTTGATAAGGATCATGATGTTCACCGGCATGATGCACCAGCGGATCCGGTTCAGGGCGTTTGCGTAAACGCGCCCAGAGACGTTGATACCATGGCGCTCTTTGCACCAGATCCTTGTTAAAATCTGGCAGGAGTTTATCACCCAGATAAGGTACAAACAGAACTGCGGCAATCCAGGACACCAACAGTGCCAGCGTCACCACCTGGAAAATCGAGCGGGTATATTCCCCGGTACTGGATGCTGCTGTCGCAATCGGCAGGAAACCGGCAGCAGTAATCAGGGTTCCGGTCAGCATTGGAAAAGCAGTCGTCCGCCAGGCATGACCGGCCGCCTGTAAGCGGCTAAAGCCTTGCTCCATTTTGATTGCCATCATTTCTATGGCAATGATCGCGTCATCGACCAGAAGGCCAAGTGCCAGAATCAGGGCACCCAGAGAAATCTTATGCAGGCCAACATCAAACAGTTGCATCCCGGCAAAGGTCATCGCCAATACTAACGGAATCGAGAAAGCCACCACCAAACCAGTACGGAACCCGAGTGAGAAAAAACTCACCAAGAGAACAATAATCACGGCCTCGGCCAGAACTTTCATAAATTCATTAATACTGCGTTTCACCGCTACCGGCTGGTCGGATACTTTTTGCAGATCCATCCCCAGAGGCAAAGTTTTCTGCAACCGGGCAAATTCCTGTTCCAGATTTTTACCCAAGGCAATGATGTCGCCGCCTTTACGCATCGATACGGCAATACCGATGCCATTTTCGCCCATAAAGCGCATACGCGGTTGTGCCGGATCAGTAAAGCCGCGATAAACCTCCGCCACATCGCCAAGCTGGATGGTCTTGCCATTCACCAGTAAAGGTAGCTGCTGCAGTTCTTCGACATTATTCAGCGCACCACTGACCCGCACCTGAATCCGGTCAGAACCGGTTTCAAAAAAGCCCGCCTGAGTCATGGCATTTTGCTGCTGCAGTGCCTGCTGAATGGCAGTGACCGGAATACCGAGCTGGGTAGCTTTGGTGTTGGAGATTTCGATCCAGATTTTCTGGTCCTGCAGACCGATCAGTTCAACTTTGGCGACATCCTTGACCCGTTGCAACTGTAACTGTAAACGGTCGGCATATTCTTTAAGCGTCGCATAATCAAAGTCATTGCCCTTGATGACATAGATGTTGCCAAAGGTATCACCAAACTCATCATTAAAGAATGGACCTTGTACGCCTTGCGGCAATTCATGCCGAATATCATTGATTTTCTTACGGACGTTATACCAGACATCTGAGACATCCTTGGAAGCCAAGGAATCCTTGGCAATAAAAGTCACCATGGATTCTCCCGGACGGGAATAGGCCATGATCCGGTCATACTGTCCGGTAGTCATCAACTCTTTTTCAATCCGGTCGGTGACCTGTAAGGACATTTCTTTAGCACTGGCACCCGGCCAGTAGGTCTGGATTACCATCACCTTAAAGGTAAACGGCGGATCCTCACTTTGTGACAGTTTGGAATAGGATACGATGCCCACCAAACCGAGCAGGATCATGAAATACAGTACCAGACCTTTATTCTTTAAGGCCCATTCAGACAGGTTAAAGTTCATATTTAACTCCCTGCCTGAATTTTCACACTACGGTTTTCACGGTCAATCGGATTTATTTTTTGCTGGTCACGCAGCAGATGCACCCCACCAATCACCACATAATCATCAGCCTTTAACCCACTGAGAACTGGTACAGAATCACGGCCATAAGCGCCCAGCTGCACCGGCACTTTGCGAATAGTATGATCCGGGTTGACTACTATCACATAGGCCTGCTGATCAGTCGCTGAAACGCTGGATAAAGGAACGCTAAGGACATTGTCCTGACTATTCTGGAAGAACACCCGGGCACTCTGACCGAGCTGAATCTGGCTATTACCTTCGCGTAAAGCCACTTTCACCCGGAAGGTACGCGATTGATCTGCTGCTGGTGAAATCTCACGAACAAAGGCAGCAAATTTCTCATTTGGTTTAGACCATAAGGTGACCCAGGCCGGCTGACCGGTTTTAATTTCGGAAATCGCCTGTTCAGGAACCCCAATCACGACTTCACGCTCACCGGCAATCGCCAGTTCAAAGGCAGCCTGCCCTGCTGCAACGACCTGACCAATTTCGATATTGCGTGCAGTAATTACCCCATTTTTATTGGCAATGAGCTGGTTATAAGCGGTCTGGTTTTTGGCCGTATCATAATTGGACTGAGCCTGTTTCAGATTCGAGGTAGCTGCCTTATATTGATTTTCAATCGCATCATATTGCGAGCGGCTCACAGCATTGGTGGGTAACAGCTGCTTGAAGCGCTGTAATTCATCCTGAGCAATTTTACTGGCCGATTGAGCACTTTCCAGCTGGGCACGTGCTGCATTGAGCTGGAGCTGGGCATCTTTCACATCTAGGGTCGCCAAGATCTGCCCAAATTTTACCTGATCACCTACATCGACAAAACGCTGGGTGACCTGCCCGCCTACCCGGAATGCCAGTGCTGTTTGCTGACGTGCCTGGACATCACCGGCATAGCTTTTCAATTCCTGATGTGAAGTTTTCGGTGTGGTCACCATGACAAATGGAACTTCCTGTTCTGCTGCAGCGCTGTCCTTGCTACATCCTGAGAAAGCCATACTGCATAGGACGATCATGCCAGCCAGTGCGCTCTGTATCGTGATCATTATTGTTCGCTCTTATCTAATCATCATTTTTAGGGCAAAATAGGTAGATATATAAATTGCTTATTTTTTAATTAATATACCACCCGGTACACTAATTAGGATTCTGCAGTTAAGACAATGACCATATTGAATTTTTTTGGATGAAATTGTGCAAATACCGGTTGGACGGCCCAAGGATCTGGAAAAACGCCAGCGTATTCTGAACGCAGCGAAACAGCTGTTTTTACAGCATGGTTATCATGGTTCCAGCATGAACCAGATTGCGCTGGAAGCCGGTGTGACCAAACTCACTGTCTATAATCATTTTCAGGATAAGGCTACGCTGTTTAGCTGTGCGGTTGAAGAAACCTGTGAGGCAATTCTGCAAGAATCTCCTAAAGTTCTGCAGCCTGATAGTGATTTTCAGCAGGAGCTGTATCAGATCTGTCTGCGCTCATTCAATATTGCCAATCTGCCGGAAGCTCTCAAACTGGATCTGCTCATCATGCAACTGGCTTATGAAAAAAATCCGTTGGCGGAACGTTTTTATACAGCCTCACATATCAAGCTGAATCAGGCCTGGCATGATTTCTTTGAGCAGGCGCAGCAACATCAATTTATCCAGACTGATGATCCGCAGCATCAGACCGAACTGATGGTGTCCTTACTGTTAGGTATGCGACATCACAAAGTCTTACTGGGCTTAAGTCCGCTACCCGACATGCAGCAACGCCATCAGATCATTCAGCAGGCCATCGAGCTCTTTATGCTGAAATATGCTATTTCCCGTTAAATTTCTTCTATCTGGCCTGATCCTTGCAACAGCGTAAGGACTAAAATTCATTCAATTATCAACAAATGATATTCAACTTTTGTCTGCAAAAGACTTGGATTGTCATGCAGTCGGGGTATAGTCAAAGGAAGAATCGGAGGGATATAAAAAATGGTTCAACAGATTGATGCACCTCTACGCGAAGACGTACGTTTACTGGGTAATTTGCTGGGAGAAACCCTGAAGTTACATGCGGGGCAAGATTTGTTTAATCAGGTCGAGCAAATTCGGGCCTTATCGAAAGGCGCTCGCGATGGACAGGTGGAAGCAGAAAAACAGCTGGAACAATTATTCCTGACTTTAGAAGATCATGAAATCCTGCCATTGACCCGTGCCTTCACCCATTTCTTAAACTTTGCCAATATTGCCGAACAGTACCATGTGGTACGTCGTCGCCGTCAAAGCGAATTTGAGGAAACTACAGAATCTCCAAATCCTCTGGTTCCTTTATTTGAAAAATTCAAACAGCAAGAAATTTCTGCAGAAACCTTATATCAGCAAATCTGTGAATTAAAGATTGAACTGGTGCTGACCGCACATCCAACAGAAGTCAGCCGACGCACCCTGATCCAAAAATATGATGGCATCAATAATGCCCTGTCCAAATTTGACCAGCAGAAACTGACCCCGCGTGAACGTCAGGCAGTTTTGGCTGACTTAAAACAGCTCATCAGTTCTGCCTGGCAAACTGATGAAATTCGTCAACATCGCCCAACCCCGGTAGATGAAGCCAAATGGGGCTTTACGACAATTGAACAGACCCTCTGGAATGCGGTTCCTAAATTCATCCGTGAGCTGAACGGCATGGTTGAGGAGCAATGCGGCCAGGCTTTGCCGCTAGATGTTGCTCCGGTACGTTTCGCTTCCTGGATGGGCGGCGACCGGGATGGCAACCCGAATGTGACGCATAATGTGACTCAGGAAGTATTGTGGTTGTCGCGCTGGAAAGCAGCTGATCTGTATCTGCGTGATATTGAAAACCTGCGCTGGGAACTTTCTATTCAGCAATGCAGCGATGAAATTACACAGGCGTTAGGCCATCAACATCCTGAACCCTACCGTGAATATTTACGCGATATCCGTGAACGTCTAAAAATCACCCGTGCCTGGCTGGCTGAAAAACTGCATGGCAAAGATGCGGATGATAGTCGGGTGATTAAAAGTAAAGATGAGTTATTAAAACCTTTACTGACCTGTTATCGCTCATTGATGGCGTGCAATCTGGCAGAACTTGCCAATAGCAGTCTGCTGGACCTGATTTACCGGGTGAACTGTTTCGGCATTGAACTTCTCAAACTGGATATTCGCCAGGAATCTGGTCGTCATCGTCAGGCCATTTCAGCCATTACTGAATATCTGGGTCTGGGTAATTTTGAAACCTGGACTGAACAGGCCCGTCAAAACTTCCTGTTGCAGGAACTGCAAAGTAAACGGCCTCTACTACCTAAACACCTGAATGAACCAGCGGGTAGCCTGATTGAACATCCGGATGTGCAGGAAGTGTTTACCACCATGCGCACATTGGCCGAACAGCCAAGTGAGTCTCTGGGTGCCTATATTATTTCCATGGCCGAATACCCAAGTGATGTGCTGGCTGTCTTGCTGCTGCAAAAAGAAGCTGGGATTAAACAGCCTTTACGGGTAGTACCTTTATTTGAAACCTTAAAAGATCTCGACGGCGCTGCTGACACCATGTCGACACTCTTTAATATGCATTGGTACAAGCAGCATATTCAGGGTAAGCATGAAGTCATGATTGGTTATTCGGATTCAGCCAAAGATGCCGGCTTTATGTCAGCCAACTGGGCACAGTACCGTGCGCAGGAAGAACTGACCGCAGTTGCTAAACAGCATGGTATCCAGTTGACCTTGTTCCATGGCCGTGGCGGTTCGATCAGCCGCGGCGGTGCACCCACCCAACAAGCCTTGTTCTCGCAACCACCAGGCTCTATTTCAGGCGCTATTCGGGTGACTGAACAGGGTGAAATGATCCGCTTTAAATTCGGTCTGGAAGAAATCGCACTACAAAATCTGGAAATTTATACAGCGGCGACGCTGGAAGCGACTTTATTACCGCCACCTGAACCAAAACCGGAATGGCGTGATCTGATGCATAAAATGACCGATCTGTCAGTACAGGTCTATCGTCAGACGGTACGTGAAAATCCGCATTTCGTGAAATACCTGCGTACCGTGACCCCAGAACTGGAACTGCAAATGCTGCCGCTTGGTTCACGTCCTGCCAAACGTAAGGTCAGCGGTGGAATTGAATCCTTGCGTGCCATTCCATGGGTATTCGCCTGGACCCAAATCCGTCTGATGTTACCGGCTTGGCTGGGTACCGGTGCCGCATTAAATGAGGTACTGGATCAAGGGCAACGTACAATTCTGGATGAGATGCTAACCGAATGGCCTTATTTCCAGACCTTAATTGATATGCTGGAAATGGTGCTATCCAAAGCAGACAGCAATGTCGCGCTCTATTACGAATCACATCTGACTCAGGATGAAGACCTGAAAGAGCTCGGCACGGAACTGCGTCAACGCTTGCAAGATGCCATCCAGACCTTACTCACTTTAAAAGATGAATCAAAACTGCTGAGCAGTAATGGTGTCTTGGACCAGTCCATGACGGTGCGTAAACCTTATCTGTTACCGCTCCATTTACTGCAAGCCGAACTGATGAAACGTCGTCGATTATATCTGGAACAGCAGCAGGCTGAACACACGCCAGTCGATCATGCCCTAATGGTGAGTATTGCCGGTATTGCCGCCGGTTTACGAAATACCGGTTGATTTTTCCCTTCCATTTAAAGCACATCTACACGATGTGCTTTTTTATTGATCAGTCAATAGCCAAAAAAAGCTTTATTTATATATCAAATTAAAATTACTTATAGAAGTTGAATATGAATTGTCCGGGAATTAATCCACTGATTTAACTTTAGTTTTGATTTAAAAAACTTTTACCGCACGGTAAAATATCAAATAAAGTCATAGAATTAATTTGAACAAAAATTTTGTTTCAGTGATTAAATCTTCTAAAAAACAAGAGTATGATGTGCACAATTTATCTTTTGAGTGCTCATTTTATGTCCAATTGGTTTCCCAAGTGGCGCCCTTATGAGGGTAGTATCGATGCACGACCAGTAGGTACCGCAGAGTATTTACCGCCTGCCCAGACCCTGATCTTGGGGGTACAACATGCCTTTGCCATGTTCGGAGCGACGGTACTGGCGCCATTTCTAATGGGTTTTGATCCCAATCTGGCCATTTTAATGTCGGGGATCTGTACCATCCTGTTCTTCCTGATCACAGGTGGTCGTGTACCAAGTTATCTGGGTTCAAGCTTTGCGTTCATTGGGGTGGTGATTGCGGCAACCGGTTATGCAGGTGCTGGCGGACTGAATCCAAATATTGGTGTCGCTGCTGGCGGGATTATTGCCTGTGGTGTGCTTTATGCCTTGATGGGTGTTCTGGTGATGGTAACGGGAACCCGCTGGATTGAAAAATTGATGCCTCCTGTCGTGACCGGTGCGGTGGTGATGATTATTGGTCTGAACCTGGCCCCTGTGACTGTGAAAAACGTCATGGGCAATACCTTTAATATGTGGATGTCACTGGTGACCGTACTGTGTATGGGGTCCATTGCGGTGTTTACCAAAGGTCTGGTACAGCGTTTATTGCTCTTGATCGGTTTATTGCTGGCTTACTTCATTTACTACATTTTAAGTAATGTAATGGGCTATGGTACTGCAATTGATTTTGCGCCCATTCAGCAAGCTGGCTGGTTTGGTGTTCCAAGCTTCCATGCGCCTGTATTTGATAGCAATGCCATGCTGATCATTGCGCCTATTGCCCTGATTCTGATTGCAGAAAACCTGGGACATATTAAAGCCGTGGGTGCCATGACCGGTGAGAATCTAGATCCGCATATCGGTAAAGCCTTTGTGGCGGACGGTATTGCAACTACCTTGGCAGGTGGTGTGGGCGCACCGGGTATGACTACCTATGGTGAAAATATTGGTGTGATGGCCGTTACCCGGGTTTACTCGACGATTATCTTTGCTGTTGCGGGTGTGTTTGCGGTATTCCTCGGTTTATCACCGAAGTTTGGTGCGATTATTCATACCATTCCAACAGCGATTTTAACCGGCGCCTCAATTGTGGTCTTTGGTCTGATTACTATTGCCGGTGCGAAAATCTGGATCGAAAATAAAGTAGACTTTTCACAAAACAAAAACCTGATGGTGGCAGCAGTAACGATTATTCTGGGTACAGGTGACTTTGCCCTGACCTTCGGTAACTTTAACCTCGGTGGAATTGGTACAGCGACCTTTGCTGCGCTATTCCTGAACTGGTTCTTTAGCCTGGTCGATAAAAAATAATGTGAAGACTTAAATTTTTAAGCAGCCTCCGGGCTGCTTTTTTTATATCGCTAGAATTGTTTAAATAGGCCTGATCTTTTATATGAGCATCCTGCCGATGCGTCTGGATTTTTTTGATTTACGTCTTTTTCTCAATATAGTCGACACAGGTAGTCTGACCAAAGGTGCTGAACGCTCTGCCATTTCCTTACAGGCAGCCAGTGAGCGGATTAAAAAGCTGGAACAGCAATATCAGGTCAGTCTGTTCAGCCGCCATTCTGGCGGGGTGAAAATGACTTTTGCGGGACAGGTCTTTGCTGAGCATGCCCAAGCCCTGTTGCAACAGGGACAACAGTTGTCTCAAGCCATGGCCGGTTTTAGTGAAGGACTCCATTCCAATATCAGCTTATGGTGTAACTCTTCAGCACAAAGTGAGTACCTTCCCCTATTATTGCCCCAGTATCTGGTGAATAACCCAAATATCCAGATCGACCTCAAAGAAGCAGAGAGCAAGGACATCATTGCGGCTTTAGTGAGTGGTACTGCCAAGCTAGGACTTATTTCCAGCTTTTTTCCTGCGCCACAATTACAGACTCTGGAATTTTCAGATGATCCTCTGGTGCTGATCTGCCCTGAACAACATGATCTGGCAGCTAATCAGGCATTAACATTAGCAGACTGTCTGAGTTATCCCTTTGTTGGTCTGATGCAATATCACTCTTTGCAGCAATCCATTGAAACCCAGGCTCGCTTGCTGAACTGTGAAATTCAATACCGCTTACGCTTACCAAATTTTGCCGCCATTGCCCAAGTTGTGGCCAATGGTGTAGGTATCGCGATCATGCCAAAACGTGCTGCACAACGTTTGTCGAAGCTCTATGCATTTCAGCAAATCCAGCTGACAGGAGATTGGGCCAACCGCAAGTTATTGTTAGCTGCGAAGAACTTTGATGAACTGAGCACCGCCTATCAGCACTTTAGCCAGTTCCTCATTTCTGCGGATGTACAAAAAATCCTGAATTAAATCCAGCCAAATTGATGCAGCATCATATAGCTACCTAAGGCGATCAGGCCGATAAAAAATACTGTCCGGAATTTCTGTTCAGAGATACGGGAACGGATTTTCTTGCCGAACCACATCCCGATCAAGGCCGGAATCAATGCAATCGCTGACATGGTATAATCAATCGGCATATCTTCTACCGGGTTTCGGTGCAGGAAAATTGCCAAACACACCGTCGAGGTAGTAAATACCAACCCTAAAGCCTGAACCAGATCATCACGTTTTAAATGCAGGGTTTGCAAATAAGGCACCACTGGAATTACCACTACCCCGGTTGCCACGGTCAAGGCACCCCCGAGATATCCCATAATTGGAGAAAGCCACTTTTCATGCGGGCTTAAATCTGGCATCCGTTTTGCCAGTAAACCATATAGGCCATATAGAGCAAGCATCCCCCCCAGTAAGGCTTCACTATGAAATTCAGAATGGCCCAACGTCGGAAAAATACTCCAGATTGAACCCACGATAATGCCTGCCAGCAATAGCCAGAAACGGCGAATCAGTTTCAGTACATGACCTTCGGCAAATAACTGCCAGAAATTAGTCAGCATCGAAGGCACAATCAGTAAAGTTGCTGCCTGGAATGGGCTCATAAACATGGTCAGCAAACCCATGGACACCGCAGGCAGACCTAATCCAATGGTGCCTTTAATCAGGCCAGCCAGAGCAAAAATAGCAATAATAAAAGCAGTCATCTGATGACCCTAAATTGACTTAAGCTCATGCTATAGAAATCGCGAATAGAGTAAAATCAGGGTTTTAAGAAGGAAGCCTCAAGTAAATATTGAGGCTTCAGATGGATGTGCTGAAACTCATCAGATTCATCAGCAAAAATCGGATTTAAAAGTCGTTTAAGGACGGAACTCTTTCAGTTCACGCTGAATGAAATACTGGAACATTTCCCGGTACAAATGCTCAATGAAGGCCTGATCCACGCCCTGCTGTTGTGCCAAGGCTTTGACATTTTCCACAATCTGCTCCATACGCTCCGGTGATTGCAGATCAGTTTCAGTTTTTTTAAAACGGGTGGTTTGATCAACATAAAATTGACGCGCAGCGATCAGCTCAACTAAAGCTGTATCAATGGCATCGATCTGTTGACGTGCATGTTGTAATGATTCAGCTTTGATTTTTTCCATGTTTATTCAGTCACTTTCAGTTTAGTTATCACTCTTATACTTTTCTTCTAACACATTACTGAAAATACTTTCAATCATCCAGACACGATATAAGCTATTAAATGTATAACTTTGCCCATCAATACGCAGTTCCAGCACCGGTAAATTCGGCTGGGACTTCATTTCACATAAGGTGTCATTTTCCTGCAACTTGGCCAGAACATCTTCCTGGGTCAGTTCAGTAATATTCAGTTCCTGCTGCATACGCTTGAAATGTGCCGCATAAGACAGATCATAACCACGGGTCCAGACCGCTTCCAGAATCTGGTACATGGCTTCAATCCGCTGCTCTTCCGGACAGCTATAAAACAATTGCGCCATCGGCATTACAGCCTGCTCGGTTGGCCGGCAGAATGGGGTAAATTTGACTTCAGTCCGCTTGGATAAGCGTGTCGCCAGACTCCAGTCAAACCAGTCCCGTCCCTGATAAGACAGCGGATAGACATTCAACTGGATATTATAAAAATCAGCCAACTCTTCCTTAATATAGGCTAGCAATAACCAGGAAATCGGATCTTCCAGAGCGATATACAGGTCTAGCTCCGGGTCCATGGACTGGATTTCATTCAGCTCTTCCGCATCACTGATCAGATGCTCGCGCCATTCAATATGATTGATCAGGAAAATCGGATTGCCGGTCAGTAATCTCTGCTGTTTCAGGCGACGGGTCAGACGTAACAAGTCATCTACCGCCTGATACTGGCGTCCGCCAAACTGGAAATAGCTGGCCAGAATCGGATTATGCTCAAAAATTCGTTCCGGAAAATTCTGCGGCGCATGATGACGGCTGGCCATCGCATATAAGGTGCGTAATTTTCCGTTCTGTTTTTGCCAGAGCATATGGAATACATCTTCTAGCAAATACAGAAAATCCTGTCCGCGTAATGGTGTATTTCTCAGGATGGTTTCTGCCTGCTTTAAGGCTTCAGCTGTCGGTAATTCTGGGGTCTCATGAAAACTGAAACGATGCTGTTTAGATAAAATTTTGGCATCATTCAGGCAATAGTGCTGCCATTCATCAAAAGACATTTGATTAGGCGGTTCAGCCCGCTGATCTGAAATGATGACTTTGAGTGGCTTCAGTTCCGGACTGAGAATTTCTTCCAGTTGCGGTAACTGTTGTACCGCCAGATAACTATAAACATCATCCAGTCTTAAATGGATGCTCAAGCCATCTTCAATAGATAACACCGTTTGACGAACTGGTTTCTGGTAAAACCAACTCGATCGGATTGGATCAAACCAACGGCGTAGCAGGGACATGAGAGGTGCCTCGAAAAGATTTTGTCATGCCAGCCCTTGCCAGCAGGATCGTTTTATTCAACATCCTATTATGAGGATGTTTATGACCTGATATAAGTCTTGTGCAAAACTTATATCAAGTCAGCAACAAATGTTCAATGTTTTCTAGGACTTTAGATTTCAAGATTTAGGTCAGTCACGGCCCCGGTCTCCGCCCCAGAGGTCAGTTTGGCGAATTTCGCCAGTGCCCCGTGAATGTAATTCGGTTTCGGTTTCACCCAGGCCGCCTGACGTGCAGCAAGCTCTTCATCCGAAATATGCCAGGTCATTTCACGGGTTTCCGCATTAATGGAAATTTCATCGCCATTTTGCACCAGACCAATCGGGCCACCCTCATAGGCTTCCGGTGTGACATGACCAATCACAAAACCATGACTTCCGCCTGAGAAACGGCCATCAGTAATCAGTGCAACTGAATCCCCCAGACCTTTACCAATAATAGCAGAAGTCGGTTTTAGCATTTCCGGCATGCCCGGTCCACCTTTAGGACCTACACCGCGAATCACGACTACCTCACCTGGCTGAACTTCGCCATCCAGAATCCCGCGCATCGCACCCTGTTCGCCTTCAAACACGCGGGCCGGTCCTTTGAAATATAGACCTTCCTTACCGGTAATTTTGGCGACTGCGCCATTTGGTGACAGGTTGCCTTTCATAATGATCAGATGCGAGTCTTTTTTCACCGGTTGGTCGAATGGCAAAATAATCTGCTGGTCTTCAGGATAATCTTCTACATCTGCCAGGTTTTCTGCCAGTGTTTTTCCGGTCACAGTCAGGCAGGAACCATCTAGCATGCCAGCATCCAGCATGCGTTTCATCAATGGCTGGATCCCACCAATGGCAATCAGTTCCGACATTAGATATTTACCGGATGGACGGACATCGGCGACTACAGGAATTTCTTTACCAATTCGTACAAAGTCATCTAGGCTCAGCTCAACACCCGCTGTATGCGCCATGGCTAACAGATGCAGCACTCCATTGGTTGATCCACCCAATGCAATCAATACCTTAATTGAATTTTCAAAAGCCGCTTTGGTCATGATGTCACGTGGCTTGATATCCAGACGCAGTAGATTCATCACTGCTTCACCAGCACGGGCACAGTCAATCTGCTTGTCTTCAGACACCGCTTCCTGTGCGGATGAGCCTGGCAGGCTCATGCCGAGAGCTTCAATCGCAGAGGCCATAGAATTGGCGGTATACATCCCCCCACAAGAACCCGGCCCTGGCAAAGACACTTCTTCAATATGTTTCACCTGAATCGCATTAATTTCGCCTTTGGCATGCTGACCCACCGCTTCAAATACCGAAATCATGTCGGTATGCCCTTCACCCGGCTTGATGGTGCCACCATAAATAAACAGACCTGGACGGTTTAAACGTGCCAAGCCCATGATGCAGCCCGGCATGTTTTTGTCACAACCGCCAATGGCAATCACGCCATCATAGGCCTGACAACCGACCACCGCTTCAATCGAATCGGCAATAATTTCACGCGACAGCAAGGAGTATTTCATCCCCTCAGTTCCGTTGGAGATCCCGTCGGAAATAGTGATGGTATTGAAGATAATGCCCTTACCACCAGCAGCATTCACGCCCTGCTCGACTGTACGTGCCAGGCCATCAATATGCATATTGCAAGGGGTCACATTGGCCCAGGTCGACGCGATCCCGATAAACGGACGAGTAAAGTCTTCATCCTGAAAACCGGTGGCACGCATCATGGATCGGGCCGGTGCATTTTCGATGCCTTCATAGACGGGAGCAGAATGTTCTCGGATATTGTCTTTACTCATTTTAATCGTCCTGGATGTAATTCTTGTGAAGCTTAAAAGCTGTCTAGGTTTTATTCGATTGTATAGAAAGCGATCTTTAGATAAAAGTAAGACTCTGTGTATCTGATTCGGTTATTTGAGGCAGTGCAATTATTAAAAATAAAAAAGCACCCCATCTGGAGTAATGCCAGTCAGTTAAGCAAATATTAGTAAAATGTAGTAAAAATGAGTGTATGTAAATACGCTCATTTTTTTATGACTTTATCTGAAAATTTAGATTGCACCCTTCAACATTCTTTACCTTCACT
>NZ_VPDQ01000022.1:0-46801 GCF_013417535.1 Acinetobacter sp. YH12241
TAATGGAGAAATCTAATCGGTATGTTATACCTGAGAGAAGAGTGAGGAGTTATCCAAGGGTTGTAAAAGGAAAACCTCAAAAATACCCAAGAAAAAGCCAGTCAATCTCTTAACTGACTGGCATTACGCTGAGTGCGGGGTTTTTAAATGCTCTCATTTTAAACAATAGGCTCTAATCCATTGCCAGAGCATCTTGGACATCTACCATTCAGCCCCATCACCACCACATTGTTTACAAAAAATTGTATCTACAGTATTAAATGTTTGTTTGTAAATATCTCTTAAATCTTTTTCTTCTAATTGGTTAGGATTTTTTGTATCTAATAAAATTGATGTATCTTTGTTTGCATTTATAAATCCCTTAATCTATTCCAGACTAACAGAACGTCCTTTATATTTTCTAGTTAAAACTTCAGTTCTATGCTTATATAATTTTAAGCCATTATTTAATTCAATCTCCAACAGCACACACTTTTTATCATTCATACGTGATAATTTCAGAAGTCTTCCATCATCGATACAATAACGATGACTAGAATTTTCTAAAAATATTTTACTTTTCTTGCCAAAAATATAAGCATATAAATTTTTTTCTTGTGCTAAATCCTTTATATTTTCTAATGTTTTTTCTAATAGATCCATTTTTCTACTCTTAATTTGATCTCATACAATTATTACTTCAAATTTACAAATTTCAAGATAAACATGATTGCAATTATAAAAACCCCTCGCCTCATCCTCCGCCAATGGCAAGACGCTGACACTGCCCCATTTATCCAAATGTGCGCAGATGATGAGGTCATGCGTTATTTTCCCGCCCCACTGATACCTGAACAAAGTCTACAATTTATTCAAAAGGTGACTCGGCAGATTGATCAGCATGGCTGGGGTTTATGGGCAGTTGAACTAAAACAGACTAAAGAATTTATTGGCTTTATTGGCCTGCAACCACAACCTGATCTTTTTGAGTTTTCGCCCTGTGTTGAAATTGGCTGGCGTCTGGCGAAAAAGTGTTGGCATCGAGGTTATGCTACTGAAGGTGCACGTGCAGTCCTAGATTATGCCTTTAATACTTTAAACCTAGATAAAGTTGTGTCGTTTACTGCCAAATCAAATACCCCATCTGAGGCTGTGATGAAAAAGATAGGTATGGTAAAGACTCAAGAATTTCAGCATCCAAAGCTGCCGGAAGATCACCCTTTATGTTGGCATGTATTGTATGAAATCAATCAAAGTAATTACTCAGGTAAATAAGACACGGCTCAAATCCTCCCTAAACATTTATTAAAAAAGATCTTTCAGTAGCTTAATGAGCTGATGTATTTATCATGTTTATTCATTTTTATGATTTCTATTGGATAAAATCTTATAAAGATCAATCTTTAAACGATATGAAATTCCGCCTTATCTTCAATAAAAATAATATATTGTATTCATTGATATTTTGATCATTTTCATTCAATTTATATTCTATTAAAAAGATAAGTAAATAGTTTTTATCCACTATATTGAATAAATAATAATTGCTATGATTGCGCCCATTCAGAGTACCAAATTTGACTATATCTTTTATAAAACCTCTATTTACTCTCTCCAAATAGGGAATCTCTATAGTGGTTTGGTGAACTCTGACCCGATCGAATTAACGTGAACTGTTGCAGTACATTTGCATTTTCCCTGCCGGAGCCACATGCGACTCGATCTAAGGTCAGCTGAAAGTGTAATAAAACTCCACTTTAACATGACCTTAAAATGCATATACTTTAGGCAACACGAAAATTAGGACATCTTTATGAAAAAGCTACTTGGCGTTTTACTCAGTGCATCTGTACTGACTTTAACTGCATGCGGAAAACAAGAAGCACCTGCAACGGATGCAGCACAAAACAAAGACTCAGGTGAACTGCAAACTGTTACTATGGCATCTACTGGTTCAGATGCTGACGTATGGCGCTACATTTCAACTTTGCCTGAAACTAAACAAGCCGGCATCAAACTTGATGTGAAAAACTTCACTGACTATGTGGCGATGAATACTGCTGTTGCCAACAAAGAAATTGATGTCAACGCATTCCAGTCTTATGCCTATATGGTTGCTTATAACGACGCCAATACTCAAAAGATCGCTCCGCTTTCTACGACTTATCTTGAGCCAATGGGGATCTACTCAAGCAAAGTAAAAAAAGTAGAAGAATTTAAAACAGGTGCGACGATTGCAATTCCAAACGACGGTGCGAATGAATCACGCGCATTGTTATTATTACAATCTGCTGGTCTGGTAAAACTTAAACCAAACTTTGACCTGGTAAAAGGCACGCCTGCTGACATTACTGAAAATGCGAAACAGATTGTGATTAAGCCAATTCAAATGGCGACCGCAGTTCGTGTGAAAGATGAAGTTGATGCGATTGTTCTAGGTAATACTTTGGCAATGGAAGGTGGTCTGAACGTATTGAAAGATGCGATCTATTACGAAGCGATTGATCAAAGTACTAAAATGAATGTTAACGTTTTAGCTGTCGCTGCTGACCGTCAAAATGATCCTGTACTTCAAAAAGTTGGCCAGTTGTATCATACTCCTGCTGTGAAAGCCTATGTTGATGAACACTTCGGTGGTACTAAAGTTGCTGTAAATAAACCAGTGACTTATTTAACCGAAGAAAAGTAATACAATAATCAATATTCAGAACAGGCAAGATTTCTTGCCTGTTTTTTTATTCGTGATGCAGTATTTGACACTATGATTGAATTTAAAGACATCTCCAAACAGTATGAGCTCAAGGGTCAAACCTTACGTGCCTTGAATCGGATCAATTTACAGATTCCAACCGGCAGTATCTTTGGCATTATTGGCTATAGTGGTGCTGGTAAAAGTACCCTGATCCGCCTGATTAATCTGCTTGAACGCCCAACGTCTGGTCAGGTGATTATCAATGGCACGAACTTTACTGCTTTGGATGCCAAATCATTGCGTCAGGAACGTACCCAGATCGGCATGATTTTTCAGCATTTTAACTTGATGCAGACTAAAACAGTGGCTGCCAATATTGAAATGCCAATGAAGTTGCTTGGCTGGAGTAAGGCTGAACGGGAAAAACGTCTCGAAGAACTGCTGGATTTTATTGACCTAAAACATAAGCGTCATGCTTTTCCGGACGAGTTATCAGGCGGTCAAAAGCAGCGTGTCGGTATTGCGCGTGCCCTCGCGAATCATCCCAAAATTCTGCTGTGTGATGAAGCAACTTCTGCTTTAGATCCGCAAACCACCAAATCTGTACTGCAATTGCTGAAACGCATTAATCAGGAACAAGGCATTACCATTGTTATGGTCACCCATGAAATGGATGTCATTGAGACCGTATGTGATTATGTGGCTGTCATGGAAAAAGGTGATGTGATTGAAACCGGTTCTACCCTGCAGATCTTTAGTCAACCTCAGCATCCAACAACCAAGAATTTCATTCAAACTGTACTCCAGCAAAACTTGCCAGTGAATATTCTGGCGAATCTGGAAAACCAGAATCATCACAGTATTTATTGTTTAAAATTCCTGGGCAGCTCAGCGCAGGAAACCGTGATTCAAGGTGTGATCAAACAGTTTGATGTCAGTTTAAATATCCTGTTTGCCAATATGACAGAAATTAATGGTTCAGTGATTGGCCAGATGTTTATCCAACTTTTAGGCGATCCAGCGCAAATCACAGCGGCAATGCAATATCTGAGAGATAACGGCGTACAAGTCGATCAAGCAGGAGTACAAGAATGAGAGACTTAATTGTACAGTGGTTGACCACTATTACTGCGCCATTCTGGAAAAGTTCACTATCGATGGATCAGTTTGTTACTGCACTGCAAGAAACCTTTCACATGGTGTTCTTCGCAATGCTGTTTGGCTGTATCTGGGGCTTTATTCAGGCGATCATTTTACTTGTCACTCGTCCAAACGGCATTCTGCCAAACCGTGTGATTTACCACGTTCTAAACCCGATTGTGAATGCACTGCGTTCCCTGCCATTTATTATTTTGCTAATTGCGGTGATTCCACTTACTAAATTTTTGGTCGGTACTTCTATCGGGACTTGGGCAGCGATTGTGCCTTTAACGATTTATGTCGGTCCTTATATTGGCCGTTTGGTAGAAACATCTTTACTTGAAGTGAATGAAGGCATTATTGAATCTGCACAAGCCATGGGCGCAACACCAATGCAGATCATCTTTAAGTTTATTCTGCCGGAAGCACGTAGCTCACTGATTCTGAACCTGACCACAGCAACCATCAGCTTGATTGGTGCAACAGCGATGGCAGGTGCAGTCGGCGCCGGTGGTATTGGCGACTTAGCGATTTCTTATGGTTACCAGCGTTTTGATACCTCTGTCGTGATCATGACTGTAATTGTCTTGTTGATCCTAGTGCAGATTGTACAAAGTGTTGGGGACTGGTTATCACGACTTCGTTAAGCTAAATATATAAGAATAAAACCCTCTTTTTGAGGGTTTTATTCTTATATAAAAATCTATAACACCATAATAAATCTATTAACTATCGAGGTTGGCGACATGGATGTCGCCCGTTGGATTGTGATATATGGACATATCATCAAACCAACAGAAGATTTTTGTTACTTTTGATCTTTCAAAGTAAAGTAAGAGATTTAGTGTACTCGCTCATGAATTATAGAAATCATTTATTTTTGAAATTTCAATTCTTCTGAATTTATGAGCTGTCTATTAAAATTATTACTAAATATTATTTTCTTTTGATCTTAGGATAACCAACCTTACCTTTAAAAGTTTCCCCTTACTTTTGACGGGGCAAAAGTAACAAAACCCCTTTGTTGATCTGATGGCACTTCCTTGTGCCACAGATCAACTGGCGACATCCATGTCGCTGGGCTATAGATTTAATTTCAGGGAAATTATCCTTGTTTAAGTAGAATAATCACTCCAAAGCCCACTTTAAATTAAGATCTAAAAGTTCACCATTTCCCCTCAATTTCAAACTGAAACAATAAATCCCGTGCTAAACTATCGAGTGGTTTTTGCAGGGACTCATTTATGCACTTTGTTCATCTTGGTATTCATACAGAATTTTCGATTACTGAATCCATCGTACGTATACCTGACTTGGTCAAAGCTGCTGCGAATGACGAGATGCCAGCACTCGCGCTGACTGATTTATCCAACTTACATGCCGCGGTAAAATTCTATAAAAAATGTCTAGATAAAGGCATCAAACCGATTCTCGGTTCTGAAATCCGCCTGAATGATGCCGAGCATCGTGTCACCCTGCTATCCATGACTAACAAAGGCTGGCGCAACCTGACCGAACTGGTTTCTGAAGGTTATATCAGCGGCCAGCAACTGGATATTCCCTGCGTACAGAAAGATTGGATCTTGAACCAGCACGATGACATGATCGTGTTATTGGGCATGCAATCCGATGTCGGCAAAATGCTGATTACCTCAAATCCTGATAAAGCTGAACCGCTACTACAAGAATGGGTAGAGAAATTTGGCAACCGTGTTTATCTAGCCCTCACCCGCACCGGCCGTGCTAATGAAGATACTTTCATTGAAGAAGCGGTAAAGCTCGCTAAAAAATATAACATCGGTGTGGTTGCACATAATGACGTGCACTTTATTGCCCGTGAAGATTTTGAAGCACATGAAGCGCGTGTCTGTATCGCAGATGGTTATGTGCTTGGTGATAATCGCCGTCCTAAAACCTATAGCCCTGAGCAATATTTTAAAAGCTCAACAGAAATGGCGGAACTGTTTAGCGATATTCCAACCGCGATTGAAAACACCTTCCATATCGCAAAACGTTGTAATGTCACCCTACGTTTAGGTTTCAACGACTTACCAGATTACCCAATTCCTGAAGGCCATACTATTGACACCTACTTCGCACATTTATGTGAAGAAGGTTTAGAAGAACGCCTGAACTTCCTGTATCCACCAGAAAAACGTGAAGAAGATTGGCCTATAATCCGTCAGCCTTATGATGAACGTCTGGCCTTTGAGATCAAGATTATTCTGGATATGGGCTTCCCAGGGTACTTCTTGATCGTGATGGACTTCATTCAATGGTCCAAAGGAAATGGCGTACCGGTAGGTCCGGGCCGTGGTTCAGGTGCGGGTTCCCTCGTAGCCTATAGTTTGAAAATTACCGATCTTGATCCTCTGCGCTATGACCTGCTGTTCGAACGTTTCTTGAACCCGGAACGTGTTTCGATGCCCGACTTTGACGTCGATTTCTGTATCGCTGGTCGTGACCGCGTAATTGACTATGTGGCACGGACTTATGGTCGTGATGCGGTATCGCAGATTGCGACTTTCGGTACCATGGCAGCGAAAGGTGCGATTCGAGATGTAGCCCGTGTCTTGGGTAAATCTTATGGTCTGGCTGATCGTATTTCCAAACTGATTCCAACCAAGCCTCTGGGTTTAAGCCTTGAAGAATCATTGGAAGCTGAACCTCAACTGAAAGATATCGTCACCAATCCATCGAATCCCGATTATGACGATGCCTCAGAAATCTGGGAAATGGCACTCAAGCTTGAAGGCATTACCCGTAATACCGGTAAACATGCCGGTGGTGTAGTGATTGCACCGACCAAACTGACCGACTATTCAGCCGTGATGTGTGATGCGGATGGTACAGCACGTGTTGCTCAATTTGATAAGGATGATGTCGAAGCTGCCGGTCTAGTGAAATTCGACTTCTTGGGTCTACGTAACCTGACCGTTATTGAAGATGCCATCAAGCACATCAATGCACGCCCAGACGTGACCGAACCGGTGAATATTTCCTATATTCCGCTGGATGACAAGCCAGCCTATAACATCTTCGCGACGGCGAATACAACCGCGGTATTCCAGTTTGAATCCGTCGGCATGAAAAAGATGTTGAAGGAAGCACGTCCTAGCAAGTTCGAAGAAATTATCGCCTTCGTATCGTTATATCGTCCGGGTCCAATGGATCTGATTCCTGACTTTATCCATCGTATGCATGGTGGCGAGTTTGAATACCTGCATCCATTACTGGAAAAGGTATTAGAGCCGACTTACGGGATCATGGTATACCAAGAACAGGTAATGCAGTCGGCACAGTTCTGTGCCGGCTATAGCTTGGGTGGTGCGGACTTACTTCGTCGTGCGATGGGTAAGAAAAAACCTGAAGAAATGGTCAAGCAGCGTAAGATCTTCATTGAAGGTGCTGCGAAAAAAGATATCGATGAAGCAACGGCGAACCATATCTTCGACTATATGGAAAAATTCGCAGGCTATGGCTTTAACAAATCGCATGCTGCAGCCTATGCACTTGTCGCCTATCAAACAGCTTGGTTGAAAGCGCATTATCCTGCTGAATTCATGTCAGCGGTGATGACCTCGGAAATGCAGAACACTGATAACGTGGTGTTCCTGATTGATGATTGCCGTCATAACGGACTGGAAGTATTACCACCATCGGTGAATATGTCGATTTACCAGTTCCATGCCAGTGATCCAAAAACCATTGTTTATGGTTTGGGTGCGATTAAAGGCGTCGGTGAAGCGGCAATGCAGTCCGTGATTGAATCACGTCAGAAAGAAGGTCCATATAAAGACCTGTTTGACTTCTGTCACCGTATTGACCTGAAGAAAATCAACAAACGTACGCTCGAAGCCTTGATCCGTGCGGGTGCACTAGATTGTCTAGGCATTGAACGTGCTGACCTAATGGCACAATTGCCTGAAGCGGTACAAGCTGCGGATCAGGCGCGTCAGAACCGTGAAACCGGGATCATGGATCTGTTCGGGGAAGTTGAAGAAGTCCAACGTAAACCTGCCAAACCGGTGAAACCTTGGTCAGATGAAGTTCGTCTGAAAGGTGAAAAAGATACCTTAGGTCTATACCTGACTGGTCACCCAATTGATGTATATCGTAATGAACTAAAAGCTTTTGTACCTTGTCAGATCAATGAATTAACCCCAACCCGTCGTGGTGTAACGACTGTGTTTGCCGGTCTGGTAGTCGATGTCGCTAACTTCCCGAACCGGATGATGGTGACATTAGATGATGGTACGGCACGTATCGAAATTTCCACCAACCATGAACGCTTCCAGCGCTTTAAAGACATCGTTCAGGTCGATAAAGTGGTAGTGATTGAAGGTGAAATCTACGAACGTGAAGGTTTTGACCGTCCACTCGGTCGTTTAACTAAGGCCTTTAGCCTGAATGAAATCCGTCAGAAACGTGCTAACAGCATCAAGATTACCTTGCAAGCTGAACATTACAGCAAAACCCTCAGCCGTGACTTGCAGCAGATTCTAGTGCCATATACCAATGTGGACATGAGCACGCATATTCCCGTGATTCTATATCTGGATTATGGCTATGCCACGGCCGAACTGCATCTGGGTTTAAGCTGGAAAGTTGCGCCGCTGGATGATCTTCTCGCCAAGCTGCGTGATTATTTTGGCAAGACTGCGCTCTATATCGAGTATCAGGTGAAGTCTAAAGCTGCACGTGCCGTATCTTATGAACAAGCCAAGCCGGTCGAGGTTCCGCCCCCACCTGCTGACATGAGTATGGACGATGCTCTGGCACAATATGAAGCTGAATCTCAGCCGCAGTATTCATAAATCTCCCATTTTAATATATCCAAACTGGAATCATCATGAGTCAAATTGACAATGCTGCTGTTTCAGCACATCTCTCTCATGTGCGTATTGTCATGGTTAATACTACCCTGCCTGCCAATATTGGTAGTGCCTTACGTGCCATGAAAACCATGGGCCTGTGCAAGCTGGTTCTGGTTGCGCCTAAAACCTACCCACATCCGGACATTGATGCCCTAGCTGCAGGTGCAACCGATCTGATCGAGCAGATTGAAATCGTAGAAACGCTAGAAGAAGCCATTAAGGATTGCCAGATCGTCTTTGGGACCAGTGCGCGTAGCCGCACCATTCCATGGCCTTTACTAGATGTCCGTCCAGCCGCAGAAAAAGCACTTTCAACTGTAGTTGAAGATAAACAGGAAATTGCGATTCTGTTTGGCCGTGAAGACCGCGGTCTGACCAATGAAGAACTGGCAATGGCGAATTATCACTTAACCATTCCTGTGAATACGGATTATGGTGTTTTGAATGTTGCTCAAGCCATTCAGGTGATCTGCTATGAACTGCGTATGGCAGCACTGGATCAGGTTGAACACCCACGTGATCCAAAAGCCACCATGCAAGTCATTGATGGCATTGAAATGGAATGGGATGAACCACTGGTGACCCATGAACAGATGGAACAGTTCTACCCGCATCTGGAAAAAATGCTGGCAGAAATTGAATTTATGGATCCAAAAAACCCACGATTACTTCCTTTACGCTTGCGTCGCCTTTTCGGACGTATACAATTAGATCGTATGGAATATCACTTACTTCGTGGTATTTTCACTCGTGTTCAGGCACTGAATAACGGCACCTGGAAAAAATCTTCCCATACATCACAACAGGATGAGGATCAAAACTAATGCTAAAACAGCTCAAAGAAGATATCCAAGCTGTCTTTGCGCGCGATCCTGCAGCACGCAATACCTTAGAAGTCTTAACCACCTACCCTGGCATCCATGCACTGATTATGCATCGCATGGCACATGAGCTATGGAAAAAAGACTGTAAAGGTACAGCGCGTGTTTTGTCCTCTTTTAGCCGTTTTGCAACAGGTATCGAAATTCACCCAGGTGCCAAGATTGGTAAACGTTTTTTCATTGATCATGGCATGGGCGTTGTGATTGGTGAAACTGCGGAAATTGGCGATGATGTCACCTTGTATCATGGTGTGACTTTGGGTGGTACCACCTGGAATAAAGGCAAGCGTCACCCGACTCTGGAAGATGGTGTTGTTGTTGGTGCAGGTGCTAAAATCCTGGGGCCATTCACGGTAGGTAAAAATGCCAAGGTTGGTTCCAATGCTGTGGTTACCAAAGCAGTTCCGCCGAATACCACAGCGGTCGGCAATCCTGCCCGATTTATTACCAAAGACCAGCCAAAAGAGGATGCTGAAGCACGTCGTCGTGATTATGCGGAAAGCATTGGTTTCCAGCCTTATGCAACTACACAGGATCAGACAGACCCGATTCTAGAAGGTATGCGTGTTCTACTTGACCGTATTCAACAAAATGAAAAACGCATGAATACACTGTGCAACCGCCTGTCTCTGCTTGACCCGACTTTTAAGAAAAACCAGTTAAATGAACAGCCGTTTAGCAAGGAAGAACTTAAAATTCTGGAAGATGCGCGCCGTGAGTGCGAAGCACAAACCAGTCAGTCCAAGGCCTGACTATAAATCGTAATTCTTTTGTAACACGCATTTGCTTGCATGATCGCAGCACTTTTCATAGACTGACGATCATGCATTTTTTGAATAGATGTTTTAAAAAATAACATGAATGGACGGATATTATGACCTTGAAGCCCTTAGCAATTGCTTGCTTAGCTTTTACCATGACGGCGTGCTCTATGGCACCGACCTCAAGCAAACAAGAACAGAAACCAGCTGATCAGGTAGTTTTTGTTGAACCTGAACTTACTCCGCCATTTTATGCTTTAAATCCATTTAACTATAACGAACCACCTCCATTTGAAGTTCATTTGCAAAAAGCCGCTGCGCAGCCAGTGACGAAAATGGTGGTCACTGATCCTAAAGATCCGTCTAAACAGTTAACCCTAGATGTGAACAAGCTGATCATCCCGATGGTGGATAGCAATACACGCAGTATGCGTTATGCAGCACTTGCCAATGAAAATGAAATCGACATTACCGAAATCGATGATTTCTTGCAGATGGTAGAAGGTAAAGCGCGTCATTATCCACCCCGCTTTAGCGACCGTCAGGAACGCCGTGGTTTTGAAGCAAAACTTCGCGAAGTTTCTCAACAGCTGGATACTTTGGCTTCACGTCCGAATGCTTCATTTGATGTCTTAATGCGTGCATTTAAGGCCAGCGTGATGGCACGTAATCTTGATTTGGGTTCTATCTATACCACCAAATCAATGACCTATGCACAGCGCATTCTTCGTATTAACCAGGATGATGCTGAAGCAAACTTCTGGTTCGGTTTTGGTCTGTCTGAAGGTGGTGGTCACCGCGAAGCAATTCAGTATCTGGACAAGGCAATGCAGGCAGGTGTTCAAGAAGCTTATTTATCTGCGGCAAATAACTACATTGCCATGGAGAATAAAAAGAACGCTGTTCAGGTTCTGAATAATTACAAAATTAAATATCCGCAAGAAGCTGAAGTCGCTGATCGTCTGATTCAGGAAATTGAAAAACAGGGTCGCTGGAACGTATGGCAAGTCATGCAAACAGCCGCTCCTGCACCAACAACCCCTGCGCCTACACCAGCACAATAAGCTATATTTCAGATTCATAATATTACAAATAGACCGCTCCGGCGGTCTATTTTTATGGGAAAAAATTAGTAAAATACAAAGCATTATCAAGCTTTATAATTTTAAATGAGTGTTCAAAGTCTTTATGCACGAGAAAATAAATAAGATAGCATTACTTTGCACTGTACTCATGACAGCTGTACTGAGTGGCTGTCAGGTGGTGAGTGTTAAAGAGCAGGCTATTAATGTCACCATCAATAATGAACGCGATAGCATTCTTACACGCGATAAGTTGAGTGAAGCCAGTCTGAATGTCCTGTCCATGACCGGACGTGAAGCACAAGTCTGTGAAAATAATCCAGAAGAATGTGTGAAAGAGCTACAAGAAATTCCACAGATTCTGGATGAGCAATTACTTTCAACATCGAGTGAATTATATCTAGCTAAATCACTCCAGCTTGGTAAATCGGCTGAATGTAAAACCAGTGCTCTGGCTAAGACCCGATCTGAAGAAAAACAGCAACTGCAAACCCAGAACCTGCAAAAATGTCAGGAACAGCAGTTACAAATGCTGGATAAAAGTATCCGCTACAGTTATGCCTATCTGTTTCAGACTGAACGTGCACCACAGGACCGGATCTTCGACAACCGACAAGTTCAGATTCGTGACTTTTATAACCTGGCAATTGCTCATTTAATCCAGATCTACGCGGAACGTTATAAAACTAAAGAAGCCGGTCAACGTCTGCAGGTTGGCAACAGCGTCTATACCATTAATCTGGACAATTTCCCCCAGCTCAAGAATCAGCCAATTGAACAGTTAATGTCGACCTATAACATGAACTTCTCTGGTCTGCGCTCGATTACCCGTCGTGACGGTTTCGGCTCTGAGTTTCTAGTGGTCTTGCCAGAAGAAGAAATTTCCAAAAAAGATAAAAAATATCTGGTCGATCCACTAAATCACCAATATCAAAATGGCATAAATCCTTTTATTCATTCAGCACGTTATCTGGCAACCACGATTACCGCCATTCCAGAATCAGCAAACTCTGTAGAACAGATCCTGAATAACAGCAACTTCCATTTAAAACTTTATGACCCGTATAAATATGACAAGATTAAAGTTGCCAATAAGGAATATGCTTTAGCGGCAAACTTTTCAGCGCCTTATGGGCTATGGCTGGCAGAAAACAATCTGGGACGCGCAGCTTATCTGACACTGATCAATCGTGACGATAATCTGGTCATGCCGCATCTGTTTATGCTGGAACCTTACAATCCAAATAAGAAGGTTTTATTGCTGATTCATGGTTTGGCCAGCAGCCCGGAAGCCTGGATTCGTTTAACGAATGATATTATGGGTGATCCGGTCTTAAGAGAAAATTTCCAGGTGTGGCAGGTCTTCTACTCAACCAACATGCCTATTCTGGAAAGCCGTTTCCAGATTAATGCGCTGCTTCAACAAGGTTTCGCGCGTATTAGCAATAATGCACCAGCCAAAAAAGAAGCTGTACTGGTCGGACACAGTATGGGTGGTGTCATTGCCCGTCTATTGGTGAGTGATGCAGATATTACCGAGCCCGCTTTTAATATTGTAAAAGATTCAAAGCTGACCAAGTTCCGGGACAATCCACTCTTTAAAGCGCGTTTCAAAATGCAGCCTGTTCCGAATTTCAGTCGTGCTATTTTCCTGGCAGCACCGCATAAAGGGACCGATTATGCAGATCGCTGGCATACCAAATTGGCACGTAAAATTATTCGTGTGCCGAGTGCCTTTTTGGGTGCATTTGCCGATACTGTCCAAGGTGAAATTGGCTTAAGTGATTTTCTGCATGAAGTTGGTCGTGACCTGATTCAGAATGGGCCGAGTGATCTTAGTAAGAAATCAAAATTCACGGCACTGACTAAAGATATTAATCCGGCACCAGGTTTCAAATTTCACTCGATTATTGGCAACAATACAGATAGCGATGATGAAAATATTATGACTGATGATGTCGTCGCTTATCAGAGTGCATATCTTGAAGGTGCGGCTTCCAATAAAATTATCAAAGGTGGACATTCCGTTCAGGAAACTCCCGAGGCTGTACTGGAACTCCGCCGCCTTCTCAGATTACATCTGGTCGACCTGGGATTGTATGATTCTGATTAAATTTTGATAAGCGATATAAAAAAGCTGCCTATCGGTGGCTTTTTTTATGGGCAACCCATGTATCAATACCCTTTTATTCTTTATATCGACTAAGTCCGTACAAATACAGATTCCTGCGGATTTATGTTTCTTTCTAAAAATTAAATTTGTTAGACTTGAGACAATTATTTTTGACATTCAAACCAGTCTTTACAGGATTTTAGCTTAGGCTATTTTCCAGGTTTTCCGAGGATAGTGTTTCGGAAAAAGATTTCGGTTTTGCTTTATATATTTAAAGGATTTTTTCTTAATGACCAGTTCAGAACTTGTGGCTGATCTCTCTAGCTTAACGCCCATGATGCAGCAATACATGTCGGTCAAAATGCAGCATCCACACTCATTGATGTTCTATCGCATGGGTGATTTCTATGAACTGTTCTTTGAAGATGCCCATAAGGCCGCCAAAATTTTAGGCATTACCCTGACCCATCGCGGTAAAGCCAATGGTCAGCCAATTCCGATGGCCGGTGTACCTTTCCATGCTGCTGAAGGATATCTGGCTCGTCTGGTAAAAAAAGGCGAAACGGTGGTGATCTGCGAGCAGATCGGTGAAGTGACTGGTAAAGGTCCAGTTGAACGTGGGGTCGTCCGAATTATCACTCCCGGGACTTTAACTGATGATGCCTTATTAGGTGCGCATCAAACCTCCAACCTGGTTGCTCTGTGTGTTCAACACCAACAAATCGGAATTGCACTTCTCGACCTGAGTGCGGGTTTATTTAAAGTCCAGCAAATCGATTATGACTTAAGTCAGTTAGCCATTGAGTTGGCACGCCTGATGCCAAGCGAAATTGTGATTGATGAAAATCTGCAAGATCAAGCTCTGGTAAAACACTTAAAACAACAACTAGATGTTCCAATCAGTAAACGTCCGAATGTCGACTTCAACCAGAACAATGCCCAGAAGACCTTATGCGACCAGTTTGCAGTAAGTACACTTTCAGGTTTCGGAATTGATCATCTGCCTTTGGCCAAAGCTGCTGCGGCTGCATTGATTCACTATGCTAAAGAAACCCAGAAAACGGCTTTACCGCATATCCGAACCATTCAACTGGAACAAAGTTCAGACTTTATTGCACTGGATCCAGTCACCCGTCGCAACCTCGAATTGATTGAGCCTTTATTTGAACATGGCACTTCATTGTTTCAGCTGATCAATGACTGTCAGACCGCTATGGGTGGCCGTCTGCTTAGCCGCACCCTGATGCAACCGCTTCGTGATACTGCGATACTGGATGAGCGACTGGATGCGACACAGGCATTGCTTGAAGGTTTCCATGAATCGCCAGTCCGTCTTGTCTTAAAAGAAATCAGTGATATTGAACGTGTACTCAGCCGTATCGCTTTAGGTAGTGCTCGTCCACGCGATCTGGTTCAATTACGTCAAGCTTGTGCACAGATTCCATTTTTACGCCATGCGTTACAACCGCTGTTAAGTCAGCAGAATTCGAAATTATTGCAACAGCTGAATGAAGAACTGGGCGATTTTCATGGCCTGCATCAGCGCCTGATGTCAGCTATTGTTGAAAATCCGCCGGTACTGCTACGTGATGGCAATGTCATTGCAGAAGGTTTCGATAGCGAGCTGGATGAGCTGCGTAAAATCCGTGATCATGCCGGCCAGTTCCTGATTGATCTGGAAATTAAGGAACGGGAGCAAAGTGGCATTCCTACCCTGAAAATCGGCTATAACCGTGTCAGTGGTTATTATATCGAACTGACTCGTGCACAAGCTGAACAGGCACCTGAACATTATATCCGTCGCCAAACGCTGAAAAATGCTGAGCGTTATATCACGCCTGAACTAAAAGCTTTTGAAGATAAAGTATTGTCTAGCGAATCCCGTGCACTTGCTCGCGAGAAAATGCTATTCGAAATGTTGCTGGATGAACTGCGTCAGGATATTGGCAATCTACAGATGATGAGCAGTGCGATTGCCCAGATCGATCTGTTGGCAAACTTTGCCCATCAGGCACGTTTACGCAATTGGGCACGACCAAAATTCAGCCCTGAAATTGGTGTGAAAATCGTTGCCGGCCGTCATCCTGTGGTTGAAGCCTTAAGCAAAGCAGCCTTTACTCCAAATGATACCCAGCTGGATTATCAGCACCGTATGGCCATTATCACCGGTCCAAATATGGGTGGTAAATCCACCTTTATGCGCCAGACTGCCCTGATTGCCCTACTGGCTTATTGCGGTAGTTATGTGCCAGCGCAATCGACAACACTGGGTCCAATTGACCGAATCTTTACCCGGATTGGCTCTGCAGATGATTTGTCGACTGGCAAATCAACCTTTATGGTGGAAATGACGGAAACTTCGCAAATTCTGCATCATGCTACCAGCCAGTCGCTAGTCCTGATGGATGAAGTGGGTCGTGGAACCAGTACCTATGACGGGCTGTCCCTGGCTTGGGCTTGTGTGCTGGATCTGACTAAACGGATTCAATGTCTATGTCTGTTCGCAACGCATTATTTTGAGCTAACCGAACTGGACAAAGAAGCAGGAATTGATAACTATCATGTCACAGCCAAAGAACTAAATGGCAACCTTATTCTGCTGCATAAAGTCCAACATGGCCCAGCTAGCCAGAGTCATGGTTTACAAGTGGCTAAACTGGCAGGTATTCCTGCGGCTGTAATTAAAGAAGCTCAGCATCGCTTGAAGATTCTGGAAAAGCAGCATCAGGCCAAACCACAGAGTCCGCAGCATGATCTGTTTGCGATGCCTGAAATCATCGAAAAAGTCATCGAGATTGAAAAGCCTTCAGCAGCGCTTGAATTATTAGAAGACATTGATGTCGACAATCTGAGCCCACGTGAAGCATTACAGCAACTTTATGCTCTTAAAGATCTCATGAAACAGCCAAGTTAAAATCTCTTCTAAGCCCTATCCCGCATAGGGCTTAGCTGATGATGATTCTCATTCCCTAAGCCTTTCATCCAATCATCGCAGTTTTTTCAAATTTAACAGCCCTATATATAACAAATATCAATAAAAGGAATTGTTTGTTCCCTCTATTTTTGCCTAAAATACGGTATTCGTCATTAGAACCATATTTTTTAGGTAGCTGTCGCCATGACCTTCGTTGTCACTGAAAATTGTATTAAATGTAAATATCAAGACTGTGTTGAAGTTTGCCCAGTAGACTGTTTCTATGAAGGTCCTAACTTCCTTGTGATTAACCCGGACGAGTGTATCGACTGCGCGTTATGTGAGCCTGAATGTCCTGCGAATGCAATTTTCTCTGAAGATGAATTACCGGAAGGTCAAGAAGTCTTTATCGAGCTAAATGCTGAACTGTCTCAAAAATGGCCGAACATCACACAAATTGGTGAGCAACCTGCTGACCGTGAAGAGTGGAATGGTAAAACTGATAAATTACAATATCTTGAAAAATAATTTTTCAAATCTTAAAAAAAGACCAGCATAGACTGGTCTTTTTTATACCCCATCCACACATTTCATTGCAATTTATCCTGATTTTCTCCGTAAAAGTGGACTAAAATAGCGCTATTTTAAAATATCTGAATTGCTATCAATGAAGCATTTAATAAAGGGGTTATTGAGTGTTTGTATAATCCCGCTTGTCTTTGTAGGATGTGCTACCACCACAAAACAGTCTGGTAAGGTAACTCCAGATAAAAGGATTTACATCCCAGAAGAACGAGTCCAGTACAACCATAAACCACAGCCTAAACCGGTTCCTTATGTCTATACTCACTGGGTATCGGCACTGAATAACCTGTCTCTTGTACGTGAATATGAAAACTTTTTGGCCCAGCAAGGGGTCGGAAATATTATTCCAAGTTTTGAGCTGATGCGTACTGCACGGGATTGGGCTAAATGTGGTCGATCGCAATATATGATTCCAAGCCGTGAGCTCTGGTCAAATCAGGTGCCTACTTTACGTGTCTTCAAATATCTGGTTGCTGCCAATGTACTGACTGATTTTGAAGTCACTTCGGTTTATCGTGACCTGCCTTTAAATCAGTGTGCCGGTGGAGCCAATTCTTCACGTCACCTGTTTAACTCGGCAATTGATTTTCGGATCGGACCTGAGTACCCACAGGCTCAGGATTATGCAGCAATTGAAAATACCAAGTTCAAACTGTGCCAGTTTTGGTTACAGCATGGACAAAGCCTGAATATGGGGCTCGGTTTATATGCCTCTGGCCAAATCCATATTGATACCCAAGGTTATCGCACTTGGGGTCCGGATTTAAGCCGTCGCTCATCAATGTGTAATTACTAAGTCATTCCATTTACTATACAAAGCCAGCTTTTGGCTTTGTATAGCCTAAAAAACCAGCGAATATAGAACAATAAATTGCGCTGTGCCCGGAAAAGTTTAAAATGCACGCATCACAACAAAGGTGCGAGTACTATGCAACAAATGTGGACAGATATTGACCGCTACATTGATTCACATTTAATTCCTGAAGATCCTATTCTGAATCAGACTCTTGAAAATACTGCTGCACATGGTTTTCCAGATCATCTGGCTGTTGCGCCGAATCAGGGCATGCTGCTGCAAATGCTGATTCAGATGAATAAGTGCAAACGTATACTGGAACTGGGAACCTTTGCTGCATATAGCACCATGTGGCTGGCTCGTGCCCTCCCTGAAGACGGTTATATTCTAACCATTGAAGGCCGTGATACGCATGCTGCCATGGGACAGGAAAATATTGATCGTGCACAGTTAAAACAGAAAGTTGAGCTGAAATGTGGCCGTGCTGCAGATGTGCTTCGTGCCCTGCCTGAAGATACTGAAGCTTTCGACTTTATTTTTATTGATGCCGATAAGCAAAGCTATCCTGAATATCTGGAGCTGAGCTTAAACCTTTCCCACTCCGGTACCATTATTTTCCTGGACAATGTGATTCGTGCCGGTGATATCATCAATCCGGACAATAAAAAACCAAGTATTGAAGGCATTCGTGACATGTTTAAAGCGCTGGAAAATCATCCACGTATCTTATCTTGTACTGCTTTACAGACCGTTGGCAGTAAAGGACATGATGGTTTTGCACTCGCAATTGTCAAATAATACGACTAGAACAAAAATCAGCCAATAAAGTATTCCTGATAAATAACATCATCTTACAGAATGTAACCACAGAGTTATCCACAATATATGAGGATAACTCTGGTTGTTTTTAATTCAAGCTGTAACAATTTATCAAAAAATACATTTCTGTAGGTTTTATCACCCTCTTTCTACTTCGCTACCAATAATGGCACTTTAGAATTTCGGAAAATCGTTGTCGCAATACTGCCCAAGAAGAACTGGTGGATCTTGCTGTGACTGAATGCCCCCAAGACAATTAACTGAATCCCATGTTCCTGCTGATAAGACAGGATATTTTCAGCTACTTCTCCATAGCGGTATTCTGGAACGACCTCTAGTCCTGCTTCTGTCAAATATTGCAGAGGCTCATTCAGGATTTCCACATGATCCCCGATATAAAGCAGATGACATTGTAATTGTCTTAATAAATCACTTTCTGCAATGCGTTTCATCATCTTCACACAAGTCGGCGAATATTCATAAGCAAAGATAAAACGTGTCGGTGGTCTGAAGTGTTCCCCTACAGTCATCACTGTACAGTTAGCACCACGGATAAAGTTTTCTACATTGGTGCCGATTGGCTTATTTTTCTCGGCAGAACGCTCACCGAGTAGTCCAATGACTGCAATATCATCAGGTTTTAGAATCTGAAAACTTTGTTCCAGAAAATCACCCTTTTCCTGAATATGGGTGGTGCGGATGCCATAATCTTTAAAGATACGATCCGAAATATGCTGGAGCAGATTATTGCTATAACTAAGCGCAATTTCACTTTGCTTTTGCTCCAGCTCAGCCAGCTCTTTAAGCAACATGGCATTGCTTTCAAAGCCAATCACACCGCTAATTTCCCCAAGATGATAACTGGCCGGGTAATAATCCAGAACCTGTAATAAAACCAGTTCGCGACCAGTCTGTTTGGCAATCCATGCAGCCGCATCTGCAAGTGCGTTCGTGCATGGTGAGGAGTCTATGCAGGCAATGACACGTTTCATGTTCAGCCTCTCTTTTATAATAAAAATTTCTTAGTTATTTTTAACTTAGCACAAGCATTAGTAAATGTGCACTGAAATCTGTAAGGCTTGAATTGAAATATGTTAACTTTTATGTGATGTTCTAAGGCCTTTACCGAATATTAAGCACCTGATATAAATCCTTTTTCCAAGAACTTCTTTCACTATTTTAATCCCGATATCGAATCAATTTTGCCGGATTTCCGGCGACAATTGCACGCACTTCAATATCTTTCGTGACTATGCTATTCATCCCTATAATCGCCTGATCGGCAATTTTCACCCCATCTTTAATGCCGACATGGGCACCTAGCCAGACATCCCGACCAATCTCAATCCCTTTGGACCTGACTGGCTGCTGATAAATCGGCTGCTCCAGTTCCATCCCATGATCAAAGGCATAAAGATGACAATAAGCTGCGATACGTACCTGGTCATGCAGTTTAATGCCCACCCGACCACCATCCAGAATACAGTGATGATTGATTGCAACTTCGCTCCCTATCTCCAAAGGACCATGTAGCGTACAATCTGCCGCAATAAAGGTATTATCTCCGATACTAATTTTACGACCCGGCTCAGCAAAGATATGCGCCAACGGCGAAATAAAACAGTTTTCGCCAATTTCGACTGTTTCCATCTCCATCAGATAGGTCTGATATTCTTTCTGCCAAGCTTCAGCCCAACCACGATTCTTGGGTTTTAAAGACCAATATAGCCAAGGCATATAATTCAGGCGGTGTTTATGCTGCTCACGATATTTCAGTAATGGATCTGGTTCAGTCATCTGTGGCTTCTTCTATGATTTTTAATTGTTCACGTCCGCGAGTAACATCCTGAATCTTCAGAGCAAAAGGTTCAATCTGATGTTTCTGAAATTGTGCCTGAACCTGTACACCTTCAGCCATATATTCTTCCTGATAATCAATCTGCTGCTGATTCAGCTCATACTGAAAAATCGCCCACTCATTAAACTGGCAGGCAAATTCGACCTTTTTCTTTTCAATCAGCTTAATTTTTTCAGCTAATAACAAACATTGTCCAGCACAGCCCCCATAGGCACGGACCAGACCGCCGGTGCCTAGTTTAATACCGCCATACCATCGATTCACTAGTACCAGTACATTGGTTAGCTCATTGCCTTCAATAGTCGCGAGGATCGGCCGGCCGGCGGTACCCGATGGCTCACCATCATCATTAAAGCGTACATGATGACCGATTTTCCAGGCCCAGCATTGATGAGTGGTGGTCGGATCACGATAGGCCTCCAGAAAATCCTTCACATCCTGCTCATTTTCTACAGGTGTGGCAAAGGCCTGAAATCGGCTTTTTTTGATGTCTTCCTCAAAACTGACAAGGCTGGCAATGGTAAATGGCATAACTTCAGGCATTCAAATTTCACCTGTGCAGTATACCTGTTTTGAGGTGGCAAAGAAAAAGCCTCTCTATACGAGAGGCTTGATTCAATTTAATTTTATTGATTACTTTTAAATTTAACGTTCACGTAACGCTTCTTTAGCCTTGTTGAATGGCTTGATCAGATAGTCCATTACCGTTTTTGCTCCGGTACGAATATCAACAGAAGCCACCATACCTGGTGTGATGTTAAACTCCTGCCCGGCGGCGTTTCTCAGCTTGTCACTATCGGTACGAATATACACCCGATAATAGAACTGATCCTGTTTGACTTCATCCCGCAAGGTATCTGGCGAAATCACGGTCACTTTACCTTTTAGACCGCCATAAATCGAGTAATCATAGGCAGTAATCTTCACCAGTGCTTCCTGATCAGGACGGATAAAAGCAATATCACGTGGTGAAATTCGGGCTTCAACAAGTAATTTCTCGTCCAGAGGCACGATGGTCATCAGCTTGCCATTTTGTGGTACCACGCCACCCAAAGTCATGACATCAATTTCTTTCACCACGCCACGAACTGGGGATTTAAAAATGGTCCGGTTCAAGGTATCTGACTTGCCGCGTACCACCTGTTGCTGAGTTTCCACATCAGTATTGGCTTTGGAAAGTTCTTCCCGTGCTTTAACATAGTACTGGTTACGAATATCATTCATCTGGTTACGCAGGTCATTGGCTTCTCGCTTCAACCGTAAAACTTCAACTTCACTGGCTGCCCCTTTAGCCACCAATGGCGCGGTCATTTCCAGTTCCTGTTGTACCAGTACCAATGCCTGTTGCAAGCCGGCAAGAGATTCTTCTAGATTGGCACGACGTGACTGATACAGTGCGGTTTCTTCTTTAACCAGTTTCGGATATTTCAGCACTTCTTCAGGGAAAGACAATGGCGTACCACTCACTTCTGCACGTAAACGGGCGGAAGTCGCACGTGAAGCGATTAGTAAGGATTCTGATTCACCGACATTTGATTCAAAGCGGGTTGGATCAAGCTGAGCCAAGACTTGGCCACGTTCTACAATCTCACCTTCTTTGACATTTAACTTGGTTAGAATGCCGCCCTCCAGAGACTGAATCACCTGTTCTTTGGACGATGGAATGACTTTACCCGTACCGGTCGAGACCTCTTCCAGTTTAAATAACCAAGCCCAAGTCAATAAAATTAACAAACCAATGCCCACAATCCAGATAATCAAACTGGATTTCGGTAATGGCGGTTCCTGAAAGCTCACTTTGTTTGAACGCGTTAATGTTTGTGGTTCACTCATGCGCTTGCTCCCACGACCCGTTTAGTTCCTACCTGTGACTGATTTAATATTTGGTCTCGTGGACCATCCATGACAATTTTGCCATCATTGACCACGAGAATACGGTCAACTAACTCCAGTACGGCACGACGATGCGTTGCCACTACCAGTGTACGATGGGACAGATACCCTTTCAGATGATCAATTAACTGCTTTTCTGAAACATCATCAATCGCTGCGGTTGGTTCATCTAGTAACAAAATTTTAGGCTGGCGGATCAGGAGTCGTGCGAGTAATAAGGCTTGACGCTGTCCACCAGAGAAGCCCACTCCACCTTCCAGAATGATATGATCCAGACCTTCTTTTTTCTCTTGAACAAAGTTAAGTGCACCAGTGATTTGTAAGGCTTCCAGAATCTGTTGATCCGTAGCGAGCGGTGCACCCAAAGTCAGGTTTTCACGGATACTGCCGTAAAAGAGTTGTGAATTCTGATTGAGCAGGCCCATATCACGGCGTACATCTGAAGGATCGATCAGAGTCAGATCAATACCATCCAGTTTGACCTTACCCTGTGCTGGGGTTTGCATGCCCGACAACAGTTGTAACAGCGTTGATTTACCTGCACCGTTACGGCCCAGAATTGCAATTTTTTCACCTGGCTTAATTTCCAGTTTTGGAATGACCAGACTCGGTTTGGGATCATCATCGCCGTATTTGAATACCACGCCACTCAGGTCATAATGACCATCCAATACAGGACGGTGAATCAGATGTGAATAGTCCGGTTGATCCACCGGTTTTTTCATCAATTCATCCAGACCGCCTTTAGCAACTTTGGCTTGTTGTAAACGCCCCAAGACACCAGTGATTTGTGAAATAGGTGCCAGCATCCGTGATGATAAAATCGAACAGGCAACTAAAGCACCCGTGGTCATCTCACCATCCATCACCGCAAATGCACCGACCAAGACCACAATGGCAAAGGTGAGTCCCTGAATTTTTTGGGTCCATGCTGTCATTAAGCCAACAATTTTACGTTGTTGCATGCTGACATCAGCAGAGACTTCATTCATGTGATTCCATTGGTTCTGGAAGCGGGTTTCAGCTCTTAACAGCTTGATATCTTCAATCCCTTGTACAGCTTCCACTAATAAGGCATTACGGATTGCAGATTCACGCATCCCCAACTGTGCCAACTTGGCCAGTTTTTTCTGTGCCAGAATCCCAGGAAGAATCATGAGTGGTACTACCAGTAGCATGACCCAGAACAGGTTGCCGCCAATAATCCAAAAGATTCCCAGGAACAGGAAGAAGAATGGCAGATCTGCAATTGCCGTCACGGTAGTGGAAGTGACCAGTTCACGCACACCTTCGAGTTCACGAATCTGTGAAATAAACGTTCCAGTCGATTTGGAACGCTCACTATTTTTAATTCTTAAGGAATGACCAAATACCCGGTCAGATATTTTCAGGTCAGCCCGTTTACCAATAATATCTGAAAGATAAATGCGGGATACCCGCAATACAAATTCGAAAATGGCCGCAATCAGTACACCACCAGCCAACACCCACAAAGTTGGAATCGATTGTGAAGGAATGACACGGTCATAAACGTTCATCGAGAAGACAATAGTTGCCAAAGCCAGAATATTGGCGATTAAAGAGGCAAACATCACATCGATATAGCGTTTCCAGTCTTTCAGAACAATTGACCAGAACCAGTTTTTCTCAAAGGGTTTAATATATTCGTCGACACGCGCATCCGGTACAGAAGACTCTGGTCGCAGGATATAAACATGCTTCGCACCAGCCTCTAACTGCTCGATGGTAAAACTTTGCGATAAACCAGCATCTCCACTCAGTTGTACACTGACATTACCTTGTGTGTCGATACGTTCAATAACACCGACATCTCCGCTATCAAATTCAACCAATAAGGGCAAACGCCAAGGATTTAGCAGACTGCTATCAAATTTATTTTTGCGGACATTTAATCCCATCTGACGGCTGACAACCTTGAGCATTTCATCAATGTCATGATGCTGGTTCCAGTCCAGTTGCAGACGAATCCGTTCCTCAGATGGTTCAATCCGATAATGCTTGGCAATATTCAAAACTGCCTGAAGCCACGGCTGATAATTTATTATAGTACTCATGGCTGAACTTCAAACCCCTGAATGGAAATACGGTTAAGCGCGTAAATATCCCGTGTACGGCCTGTTACCTGAATGTATTGCACAATCGCCGAATAGATGTCATAGCGCGCTGATTCAATTTCCTGTGCTGCGCTGTGAATCGCCTGTTCTGCATTCAATAAATCCACTACTGTCCGAGTGCCCAATTTATATTGTTCTTGATATAGCTCTTTGGTTCGTACCGTAGTTTCACGGCGCTGAGCCAGGACATTCATTTGTCTTTGTTTATTTTCAATCTGTTCCCGGATTAAGCGAACCTGATCCAGCACATCCAGATAGACAGTATTCACCTGTGCGCGTGCAGCCTCTTCAGCATAACTGGCAGCACGTGCCTGAGACCGAACAGCGCCCCCCTGATAAAAATTACTGCTAGCTTCAATCATAATTGAATTATAAAAGCCATCATCTTCATTATTATTTGGATTTCGACCATTGACTGCCTGACTTAAGCTACTTTTCAGATTAATGGTCGGATAACGGCTTAAACGTGCCTGATCTTTTTGCAATCGAGCTACATCTACCCCTGAATGTGCCAAGATCATGCTTGGAATCTGGGTAAATTCAGGATCCTGATAAAGATCAGCCTGGGTCACGATACGATCTGAAATTTCCCATTGGATTGCAGAGACATCAAATCCCAATAAAGTTCGTAGACGTTGCTGATATTGTCTTAACTGGGTCTGTTGCACGATCAGGTTAGATTGTGCAGCTTCCAGATTCGACTGCGCCTGAACCGGATCGGCCTGTGTGCTAATCCCGGCGCGGGCACGTAAATTGGCAATTTCTGCAATGCGTGCGATGCCCTGAATCTGCTGTTCGGCAATCTTGGTAATTTCCTGATAGCGCTTAATATTGACGATGGCATCCGCTACTTCCAGTGCCACCTGATCCAGACTCACCAATACTCTTGCCTGTTCTTCTGCCAATCTCGCCTCTTCAACACTGACATTGGTTTTAATCTTGCCAAAGTCATATAGCATCTGGGTTGCATTCAGAGAAACCACCTGACGTCCACGTTCACCTGAGGTCAAATCTCCGGTACCTACACCGCCAGATAACTGCGGATAATAGGCTGCTTTGGCCACATCAATATTGGCGGCCTGTGCAGATAAAGACGAAATACTCTGGGCAATTTCCGGACGACGCTGAACTGCTGTATGAACCGCCTCAATCAGACTCATTTTTGCAGGAATACCAGCATTTATAGGTCGAATTGAAGATTGTCCCTGCTACGGCCGACTAATCTGTGGCAGTTCGGCTACTTTTGAGGTATCCAGTGAGTACTGACTCAGTGAGCTAATATCAATCGTCTGCGCTGATCGCGTTGGCTCTGGAGCAATCAGTTTTCCTAACCCACTTTTAATATTATTAAAATAATTCTGTGAATTTTCTGCATGTACGAATGGCACAGATAAAGGCAAAAGAAGAATGATCCATATTCCCTTATTTTTATCTATTATCCCCTGAATATTTTTTAAGTGCTGCACCCTAAATTGCATAATAATGAATGTTTCGTGTTTTAGCCTAACAATATATCAAATCATACAAAAAGATAGCTTTTTCGTCTTAAGTTAAGTAAAAAAAACCCGCATTTGACGACTAAAGTCTTAATGCGGGTTTTTCTGATAATGAAAATTTTCTATACAGTAAAGTCATCACCCAGATAAACTTTACGTACCGTTTCATTGGCCAGAATTTCTTGTGCCGTGCCTTCAGCAATAACTGAACCTTCGCTGACAATATAGGCATGTTCACAGATGGCCAAAGTTTCACGAACGTTGTGATCGGTAATCAATACCCCAATTCCACGATCTTTCAGCGTCGTAATAATATCTTTAATATCACCCACGGAAATCGGGTCAACCCCGGCAAAAGGTTCATCCAGTAACATGAATTTTGGGTCGGCCGCCAAAGCACGAGCAATTTCAGCACGACGACGTTCACCACCCGACACGCTCATACCCAATGAATCTTTAATATGGGTAATTTTAAAGTCTGCTAGTAATTCGGCTAAACGTTGTTGACGCTGAGCTTTGCTTAAATCCTTACGGGTTTCCAGAATCGCCATAATATTTTCAGAAATGGTTAGTTTTCTAAAAATAGAAGCTTCCTGCGGTAAATAGCCAATACCTTTACGCGCACGTTCATGCATTGCCAAGTCAGATAAATCGAGATCATCCAGATGGATCTCACCCTTGTCCATACGCACCAGACCCACCACCATATAGAAACTGGTAGTTTTACCTGCACCATTAGGCCCTAAAAGCCCAACAATCTGCCCACTTTCCATACTGAAGGAAACGTCCTTGACTACCCAGCGTTTACTATAATTTTTCGCCAGATGCTTAATGGTTAAAGTTTGAACCTGATGCGTCTGTGCCATTAATCACGTGCTCCCGGAAAGGATTTCGAAGATGAAGGCGGAATCACGATTTGTACACGACCTGCTGCTGAACCGGTTTTATTTGGTGTACCTGTTGCTTCAATATCGCCTTTATTCATGCTGTATTTCAGCGTATTACCACGGATACTAGCGCCATCTTGCTGCAAGTAGGCATTTCCAGATAGGGTAATAATCCCGGTTTCCGCATTATAGACAATTTTCTGTGCCTGACCTTTGGCCAAACCTTTGGCAGGATCAACTTTCTGCTGAAATTGAGCCGGGCTACCTGTTGCCGTAATCAGGCTGATCTGTTTTTTATTATTCAGATTCGCCACAATCGAATTGGCCTGCAATTTCATGGTGCCCTGTTCAATAATGACATTACCTGAATAAGTCGTGACTCCGGTACGCTCATTAAAAGTCGCACGGTCAGCTAATAAGGTAATCGGCTGGTTACGGTCAGATGGCAATGCAAACGCAGTGGCTGAACCCAATGCAACCAGACTTAATAACGCAGCGCGCTTAAGGAAAGTTTTCATCATTTTAGCTCTAGGAATTTGGTTCATACTTTCCTCGAATATTAAAGAATTCGTATTGACCATCATTAAGATTGGCTTTTAGGCCCTGACTGATAAATTCAGCCTGTGGAGATTCAACAATGACAGTTTTATCGGTTTCAATTTCACGTGTTTTCGGAAAAGCGGTCAGCTCCTCGGTACGGAACTGCATTTTTCCATTTTGCATGATCTTGGTCGCCAGCACTTCTTGAGAAAGTACAACTTTTGTATTGTCATCATAACCGTTGCCCTGTTTGGCAAAGAATGTCGCATCAATCTGACCGTCTTTATAGGTCGTTGCCTGCAGATTTTTGAGACTTGAAGTCTCTAGCTGCAGGTTTTGTTCAAGCTGGTCGACCTGGGCACGAACAGACAACATGCCCTTTTCATCAGTTTGGGTTAAGTTAATATTATTCGCAGAATAGGTCATGCTACGTGCAGAATCAGTCTGCAACTTGTTGCCTTTACCGCTGTAATAGTAATAACCACCACTTATTGCGGCAATGATAATAGCCGTAAGATATAAAACTCTAGTGTCCATAAGCGGTGTACTTAATCCAGGATGTATGACTTATTAATAAGGCGCACGAGTATATTTTTCAAGTAACTCTTGGTACTTACCTTTGGACATCAGTAACATGTCACAAATCTCGCGTACCGCACCACGACCACCATAGGCCTGCGTTACCAGATCAGCACGACGACGTACTTCAACATGCCCGTTTGGAACAGTCACTTTCATGCCTGCAATCGCGAAGGCAGACAGATCAGGCCAGTCATCACCCATGTATAAACAGTCTTCAGGGTCGATATTGAGCTGAGTACACGCTTCACGTAAAGCAGTCCCTTTATCTTCGCGGCCCTGATAAACCAGATCTACACCTAAATCCGACATACGTTTTTGTACGATATTGCTTTGACGTCCAGTGATAATGATCACTTTGATTCCGGCTTGCTGTACCAGTTTCATACCCAGCCCATCACGGATATCAAAAGACTTGATCTCATCACCCGTATTGGTCAATGTGACAAAACCGTCGCTTAAAATACCATCTACATCAAGTACCAGTGCCTCAATATGACGTGCCTGCTCTAATAATACATAAGATGCCATCTATTAATTTACCCCAGCCTGAATCAGGTCATGCATACTAATTACACCAATGACTTTATTGGCATCATCAACCACAACAAATTGATTAATTTTACGTTCGTTCATTTTTTCCAGTGCAACGACAGCACGCGCTTCCTGAGAAATCGTCAGCGGATTTTTGGTCATTACTTCCTGAATCGGTAAATTGACATCAAAACCTTGCTGTTTGTCGATCAGGCGGCGCAAGTCACCATCAGTGAAAATACCCAGTAATAGGTCATTTTGATCCACAATTGTGGTTAAACCTAGGCGTTTATTTGAAATCTCGTATAAAACTTGATTCATTGGTGTATCTGGTGACACTTTTGGCAATTCCGAACCAGTGTGCATTAAGTGTTTTACATGCAGCAATAAGCGTTTACCCAAGGCACCTGCTGGATGTGACAAGGCAAAATCGTCAGCAGTAAAACCCCGTGCATCCAGAAGAGCGACAGCCAGTGCATCACCCAGCGCTAAAGTTGCCGTTGTACTCGAAGTCGGTGCCAGACCAAGTGGACAGGCTTCCTGAAGATGACCCAGAGTTAAAGCCACATCAGCATTTTGTGGCATTGGGCCTTTGGCATCACCACTAATGGTAATTAAAGGAATTTCCAGACGCTTGATCAGAGGCATCAGCATCATGATTTCATCGCTTTTGCCTGAGTTTGAAATGGCAATCAGTACATCACCCGGTACCAACATGCCAAGATCACCATGCCCTGCCTCGCCCGGGTGCATGAAGAATGAAGGCGTACCCGTAGAGGCAAAAGTTGCCGCCATCTTACGACCAATATGCCCAGATTTCCCCATCCCGGTAATCACCAGACGACCTTTGCACTGCAGGATAATTTCACATGCCTGACTAAAACGCTCATCAATCTGCGTGGCTAAAATCTGTAATGCTTGTTCTTCGATACGCAAGGTTTCAAGTGCAACTTTCTGGAAGTCTATTTGATTTGGCATATTTGGTGGGTTCAAAGTAGGTTTACCTTAACTCTATACAGAGTTGACTCAGTCTAGCAAAAAATAATTTTCGCAATTTTATCATATCTATGCAAATGTCAGGTTTCAAAATGTAGAGCTTTTCATAAAACTTAAACAGAATGTTTAGAAATTTCCCTGACCAAAAGCTCTTCATTATTCAGAATTTCATTATGTTAATCAGTTCTGATTTTCCTTTTTATTTTGCGTAGGCAATAAAAAACCCCAATCTTTCGATCAGGGTTTTTTGAATTTTGGAGCGGGAAACGAGACTCGAACTCGCGACCCCAACCTTGGCAAGGTTGTGCTCTACCAACTGAGCTATTCCCGCAATATGGGAGTGAATTATAGAGAGTTTCTGCTAACTGTCAACTCTCTATTGATTCAACTGTCGAATTAATCAGCACGACGCCATACAGTTCCTTGACGGGTATCTTCCAGCACCACTCCTTGGTCTAATAAAGACTGGCGGATTTCATCGGCACGAGCAAAGTTTTTCTCTTTTTTGGCATCTTTACGTTGCTGGATCAGATCTTCAATCTGCTCTTCAGACAAGCCTAAAGCTTCCTGACCAATATCAGACTTTAAGAATTCGTCGACATTGTGCTGTACCAGACCCAGAATATTGGTGAGATGGCGCAGAGTAGAATAATAAACAGCAGCCTGTTCCTGATTCTGATCTTTTACTGCACGATTCAGCTCTTTATTCAGTTCAAACAATACAGCAATGGCTTCTGGTGTATTAAAGTCATCACACATGGCTGTATTGAAACGCTCAACAAAGCTTTGATCCAGAGTTTCAACCAGTTGTTCGCCATATACTGCCTGATAAGCTTTGAAAGAATGATAGAAACGCATCAGCGTATTTTTCGCTTCTTTTAAGGCCACATCAGAATAGTTCACTGGGCTGCGGTAGTGTGAAGACACAATAAAGTAACGCACCACTTCCGGATGGAATTTTTCAATCACATCACGGATAGTAAAGAAGTTACCCAAAGACTTCGACATCTTTTCACCATCAACATTGATGAAGCCGGCATGCATCCAGTAGTTCACATACTGCTCACCTGTCGCTGCTTCAGATTGTGCAATCTCGTTTTCATGATGCGGGAAGCTTAAATCAGCACCGCCACCATGAATATCAAAATGATTGCCCAGGCAGCAGGTTGACATCGCAGAACATTCAATATGCCATCCTGGACGACCATTGCCCCATGGTGAAGCCCAAGAAGGTTCATTTTCTTTGGCATGTTTCCAAAGTACAAAGTCAAATGGGTGTTTTTTCTCAACTTCGACGTCTACACGTTCAGAAGCGCCTGCCTGCATATCTTCCAGTTTACGGCCTGAAAGGCGGCCGTATTTGGCAAATTTTTCAACTTCGAAATAAACATCACCATTATTGGCTGGATATGCTGTGCCATTATGGACTAGTGTATCAATCATATTTTGCATCTGATCGATATAGTCAGTGGCTTTTGGTGCAACATCTGGTGCAAGACAGCCCAGCTTGGCGAAGTCTTCATTCATGGCATCAATAAAACGGCTGGTCAGTGATGAAATGCTTTCCCCATTTTCATTGGCACGTTTAATAATCTTGTCGTCAATGTCGGTGATATTGCGTACGTATTTCACCTTCCAGCCCTGACTGCGCAGGAAACGGATAATATAGTCAAATGCAACCACCGTGCGTGCATGTCCAATATGACAGTAGTCATAGACCGTCATCCCACAGACATACAGATCAATCTGACCTTCTTTACGAGGCACAAATTCTACTTTTTTACGTTGCTCTGAGTTATATAGAACAAATGGTTGCATAGGTCTTCTAGAATGCTTTTACAAATGATGGTTCATCTTAACCTAAGCATTATTTTTCATAAAGTTTTAAGAAAAGTTTTCAAGACTTTTTCTGCGGTTATTTTTTATTACATAGACAGATCATGCATGGAACGTAAGAGCCTTAAATTGCAATTTGCAGTATGAGTAAAGAAATTAAGGACTTTCAGAAATAAAGTCCATAATGATCTACTAAATACCACCTGTAAAACCATCAGCATGATCCGTGAAAGCTACACCTGATTATTGAAAAATCATAATTCAGTAATTAAAAAAAGCCCCCTATCTTAAGAGGGCTTTTTCATTTCAGGACTTAGAAGTGGTATTTCAAGCCTAACTGAATCAGGTAATCGCTTGATTCAGATGCATTGCCTGTCAACTCGCCAAGTTCCATTTATTGCCACTGGTATAGTTCAAACCGACACCATACAAGAGGTAATCCTTGTCAAAGGACGGAGCCTGATAACCATACTGGATTGCATTATCTACATTGGACAAGATTGTGACCATGCCATTATCACGATCAAAGGCATCGGCATACTCACCATAACCAGTCAGGTAAAGATTCTGGTTTAGCTCATAGTCAAAACGCACACTCACATGCGCTTTAGTTTCAGCCACATCTACATCACTTACAGTCAGACCAATAACAGTATCTTCTTTGACCGCATCCAGTTTTGCAGCGTTATAGCTTAAAGCCATGTATGGTGAAACAGTCAGACGGTCAGCGAAGAAGTCATAACCCAGTTCAGCATAAGCACCGTATTTAAACAGATCAGCTTTATTGGATTCTTTCACCGAATCAAGCCCATCAGTCACAGTACGGTTAAACTCAACATCACCGAAACCAAGCTGCACATTACCTGAAACATATACACCCTTGTCAGATTGCCATTTTGCATAAGCGCCCAGACCAGTTACATCAGTTTCAGTTGAAGCATCAGCCAAAATGTTGGTGACGGATCTTGAATTGCGATCCCCGCATTGGTCAGGTCTTCAACCGTGATCGTACCATTCTGATAATCCTGAATGTATTTAAATATCTTTTGGACAGAATGTTGCAGATATGCATTCTTTTGAACATCAAGATCAGCAATCTCGATCCTTACCTGTTTAGTAGGCGCAGCGTTATCCACAACATTAAATTTAGCTTTGTCATAGGTATAAGCAAGCGTAGTCGGTGTAGTACCGCCATTAGTCGGGGGTGTATTCACTGTTGTAGAGGATTTTGCACCACCACATGCAGTCACCATTATAACAACTACCGCCAAAGAAAGAGCTGTTGTAATTGTCTTCATCTTAGTTTTCATACCCCTTATCATCTTTAGTTATCAAGCTATTTTTAATTTAAATTAAGGTCTTATGAGTGATAAAAACACTCATGAATTACCATAGAGGAATTAATTAAGTATTTGTAAAATAATGATAAATTATTATCAGGTAAAAGAGTTATTATTTTCAATGAATTTTATAGATATTTTATAGCAGGTATTTAATTGAAATACCTACTATTTTCTAAAATTAATCAATTGAGAAATGTATTATCCCAATTCATTTCTAATATTGTTCACCATATGTAATAAACGTGGTGCAATATCATTTTTGATTTTCTCTTCATTGAGCAGAAAACTTGGACCGCCGCAGTTAAACACCAGTAGACCATGCTGTTCATGGACAAAAGGAACTGCAACCGAATTCACATCCTTATGCCATTCACCGATTGAAAAGCAGAAACCATATTCCTGATAGTCTTTAAATGACTTCTCCAGATTTTTTTGGATCTGTGGCCATTCTTCAACATGTTTACGGCGAATCGCATCAAGCAGAAAATCACGCTCATCTTCTGGCATTGCAGCCAGACAGGCACGCCCCATTGAACTTAAATGAATCGGCAAATGGGTTCCTACCTGACGACGCATGGTGACATTGCCTTTGCCCTGCACCACATCCAGATAAATCATGTTCAATCGGTCGCGGGTCGCCATTGCAACGGCTGCCTCAGCATAGTCTGCCAGATTTTTCATTAATGGATGAGCAACCGATCGCAAGGATAAATTCGACAGCATCGAATAACCAAAAGACAGTACGCCGACTGAGAGCTGAAACTTGCTCGAATTCGGAACCTGCTTTAAATATCCTAAACGGGATAAGGTATGGGTTAAACGGGTAATCGTCGGTTTAGGTAGACCTGTCATCTGTGACAGTTCCTGATTGCCCAGATGCTGATGTTTTGGACTAAAGCAGCGCAGTAACTCCAGACCACGTGCTAAAGCTGTAATAAATTGACGGTCATTTTCATCCTGCATATCTTCGATCGGATGCAATAACTCATGGCGCAAAGGCGCAATTAATTTTTCTTCCGACTGATCGGTTTCAGGTACATCATCAGACATGTCTTCACCGTCCTTCAAATTCATAATAAGTGTTTCGCATTGCGAAATTATAAATAATTATCTTGTATATAGCAAAGAAGCAACTTTGATTAAGTTGCTTCTTTATTGGACTTATGGGTTTTCTTGTTTATTAACCAACAATACCTTGAGCTTTTAGGGCCTCCAGTTTTTCCTCATCCACGACACGTGAAAGAATTTCATTCGTATGCTCACCTAACATTGGTGGTGCTTTACGATATTCCACTGGTGTACGCGATAATTTAATTGGTGAGCCAATCACCGTTAATTTTTCTTTTAACGGATGGGGGATCTCAACCAGCATATTACGCGCTTGCACTTGTGGTTCCTGGAAAGCTTGTTCAAGGTTATTAATCAGGCCTACCGGAACTTTCACTGCATGAATTGCTTCTACCCAATGCTTCGCAGTATTGCTTAAGAAATGTTTGGCTAGCAGCTCTGTGATTTCTGCACGATGCTGAATACGCAGTGCATTGGTCACAAAACGTGGATCTTGCGGTAAATCAGGCAAACCAATTGCAGCGCTCAAGGCAACAAATTGCTTGTCATTACCACAGGCAATAATGAAGTCTTGGTCGGCAGCGCGGAACACTTGATAAGGCACAATATTGGCATGCGCATTACCATAACGACCTGGAATTTTACCTGAAGCCAGGTAGTTCATCCCTTGGTTTGCCAGCAAAGCAACCTGCACATCCAACAGTGCCATATCAATATGCTGACCCAGGCCAGTCACATGACGATTCAGCAAAGCAGCCTGAATGGCAATGGTCGAGTACAAACCCGTCGTCAAATCCGCAAAAGCCACGCCAACTTTTTGTGGTCCACCACCTGGTAAGTCATCTTTCTCACCAGTGACAGACATTAAACCGCCCATCCCCTGGATGATAAAGTCATAACCTGGTTCAGGTGCACGAGGGCCAGTTTGACCAAAGCCAGTAATTGAGCAATACACCAGTTTCGGATTAATCGCGCTGAGGCTTTCATAATCCAGACCGTATTTTTTCAATGAACCCGCTTTGTAATTTTCAATCACCACATCTGAATCAGCAGCCAGTGCTTTGACCAGTTCCTGACCTTCAGGCGTTGAAATATCAATCGCAACTGACATTTTATTACGGTTGGCTGACTGGTAGTACGCCGCTTCACGTGTATTTTCACCATGGTCATTTTTCATCCAAGGTGGTCCCCACATACGGGTATCATCACCCGTTTTAGGACGTTCAACTTTAATCACTTCAGCGCCTAAATCCGCGAGGATTTGACCACACCAAGGACCTGCAAGTACGCGACTTAAATCCAGTACGCGAATACCCTCTAATGCACCCATGTGTTTTTCCTTTGTTTATACGCGTTCGATGACCAGTGCCAGACCTTGGCCCACACCGATACACAGACTAATCACAGCATATTTTTTGCCGCTGCGCTGCAATTCACGAGCGGTGCTGAGCACTAAACGAGCACCTGAAGCACCGAGTGGATGCCCAACTGCAATCGCACCACCATTCGGGTTCACACGAGCATCATCAAATGCCACACCCAGACCTTTTAAGCATGCTAAAACTTGTGATGCGAATGCTTCATTGATTTCAATGATATCCATGTCATCCAACGTCAAGTTGGCACGTTTTAATGCTAGTTTGATCGCATCAACCGGACCGGCGCCCATAATACGTGGTTCAATACCCGCAGCCGCTGAAGCGATGATTTTCGCCATTGGCTGGATGCCCAGTTTTTCCTGAGCGGCTTCAGAACCAATGATTAGCGCTGCTGCACCATCATTGACACCAGAAGCATTACCCGCAGTCACTACACCGCCTTCAAACAGTGGACGTAGTTTCTGTAGCGCTTCCAAGTTAGAAGATGGACGTGGATGTTCGTCTTGATCGACCAATTTTGCTGGTAATTTACGGCCTTGAGGCACTTCAACACCCACGATCTCGTCAGCAAAGAAACCTGCCTGTTTAGCTGCTTCATATTTGGCTTGTGATGCTGCAGCAAACTGGTCTGCATCTTCACGGGTTACACCGTATTCTACTGCTACATTATCGCCAGTTTGCGGCATGGTGTCATTGCCGAACTGTTTTTCAATGGCAGGGTTCGGAAAACGTGCGCCGATGGTTGAATCGAATACTTTAAAATCACGGCTAAATGGTGTTTCAGATTTGGCAAAGACAAACGGTGCACGAGACATCGACTCGACACCACCTGCAAGGAAGATATCCCCTTCATTACAAGTAATCGCACGAGCTGCATCAATCACCGCTGCTAAACCTGAAGCACATAGACGGTTCACAGTTTGTGCTGGCGTTTTCACATCTAGACCCGCCAATAACGTTGCATGACGTGCAATATTACGGCTGTCTTCACCGGCCTGGTTAGTATTCCCCAGAATCACATCATCAAAAATATCAGCAGGTAGATTATGTTTTGCAACCAATGCCTTAATCACATGTGCAGCTAAATCATCTGGACGAACCTTTGCCAGGCTTCCTGCATGACGGCCAAATGGCGTACGTAATCCATCATAAATATATGCATTTAACATGAGTTTGATTCCTTAAACTGCTGCAGTGTGAAGAAGAGATAGTTTTAAACGGGCGCGGCGTTGTAACCATGTACTTGGACGATAACGCTGGTCACCAGTATTCGCCAGGATACGTTCCAGGATCAACAGGATACGTTCTGCGCCCAAAACATCACCCCATGAAATTGGTCCATGTGGGTAGCCCAGACCAAGTTTTACTGCTTTATCGATATCGGCTGCAGTTGCGATTTGTTGTTGGGCAATATCACAAGCCAGATTCACGACCATTGCCAATACGCGCTGTGCGACAAAGCCAATACTTTCAGCAATTACCGATACGCCATGACCATTTTTAGCAAACAATGCATGTGCTTGGTCGATATAGGCTTTTTGAGTTGCAATCGAAGGCATGATGGTACGGTGCTTGGCAAAATCAGTCAGCATATCAATGCTGATTGCACGAGTCGCATCAACCTCAAAACGTAATGCAGCTGTTGTCGTGTCTTCACCATAAGTGGCCAATAGAATCAGACTGTCAGCTGCCGGAGTTTCAGCACTGTCGATGATCAAGCCTTGCTCACGGATATAGTCACGCAAGATGCTGGCATCCTGCTCAAGATCTGCTTTGATCCAGACTGGGCTGAATTCAGTTACTTCAGGCGCAATCTGAGCCGGAGCTTCATTGGTCTTTTGACCATCCTGATATTTATAGAAGCCTTCACCGACTTTACGACCGACTTTTTTACCAGCCAGCATTTGACGGGTTAAAGCGCTTGGACGATAACGATCTTCCTGATAATACTGGTTGAAAATCGATTCCATCACTGGATGAGAAACATCCAGTGCAGTCAGGTCAAACAATTCCAGTGGTCCCATACGGAAACCGGCACCTTCACGCAGAATACGGTCGATTTCTGAAACTGAGACAATCCCTTCGCCTAGGATTTTCAGTGCTTCCGTACCATAAGCACGGCCGGCATGGTTAACAATAAACCCAGGCGTGTCTTTGGTACGCACACCGAAGTGCCCCATACGTTGTGCCAGTTCGAGTAGATCTGCAACGACCTGTTCATCTGTTGCTAGGCCAGCAATCACTTCGACAATTTTCATCAAGGGCACTGGATTAAAGAAATGGAATCCCGCCATACGACCTTGATGCTCAAGGTTGGATGCAATAGCAGTCACTGAAAGTGATGAGGTATTGGTTGCCAGAATGGTTTCTGGAGATACGATACTTTCCAGCTGTTTAAATAAACCTTGCTTGATGTCCAGATTTTCGATGATGGCTTCAACCACCAGATCAACACCAGCCACTTCTTCAATGCTATTCAGGATTTTGAAACGTGCCAGAGTTGCATTCAGAACTTCTTCAGTAAATTTACCTTTGGCTTGCAGCTTTTCAAGCGTAGCTTTAAGTTTAGCCAAACCTGCTTCTGCCGCACCTGCTTTGGCATCGAATAAGCGCACTTCCAGACCTGCCTGGGCTGCGATTTGCGCGATACCCATGCCCATTACACCAGTACCAATGAGCGCCATAGATTGAATGGTCATGTCTTATTCTCCAGTGTATTGTGCAGGACGTTTTTCAAAGAACGCATTCACGCCTTCTTTCTGATCTTTGGTATCAAATAAAATCTGGAAAGCTTTACGTTCCAATGCCAAAGCACCTTGTAAAGATTGATCTTGGCCAAGATTGGTCACTTCTTTAATTTGCTGCACTGCAATTGGAGAGAAAGACGCAATCGTTTGAGCAATCTCAATCGCATGGGTAATGGTGTTTTCATCTTCCACGACTTCAGAAACCAAGCCCATACGCTCAGCCTCAGCAGCTTTCACCAATTTACCGGTCAATACCCAAAGCATGGTTTGATATTTACCAATCGCGCGCAGTAAACGTTGTGTCCCACCTGCACCTGGCATCAAGCCCAGTTTCACTTCAGGCTGACCAAATTTGGCACTTTCACCGGCAATGATGATGTCCGCATGCATGGCCAGTTCACAGCCACCACCGAGTGCATAGCCATTGACTGCTGCAATAATCGGTTTCGGACAATCAGTAATGCTTTGCCAATATTGTTCAGTATGGCGTAAATACATTTGGGCTGTAGTTGCAGTGGTGAAATCTTTAATGTCTGCACCCGCAGCAAATACTTTTTCACCGCCGGTCAAAATAATCGCTTTTACAGCATCTAATTTTGAAAGGTATTGAAATGCTTCAGAGAGTTGCTGACGTAATTCCAGGTTCAAGGCATTACGTGCTTCCGGGCGATGGATTTGAACAATTGCGACGCCATCTTCCTGTACAGTCAATTTTAAAATTTCAGTGCTTTCCATAATCTTCTCATTTCGCACAGCGGTATTTAATTAACAATATACATAAATTTAGTTCAAAGTAAACTATTCAAATTTGAACAAAAAATATTTTATAACGCCTTAAAAACAGCATTAATCACATTAAATCAATTATTTAAAGCCAATTTTAAAGTAAAACATAAATATCGCACAGCGAAATATACTTTCGTATATATTGATCCTTGTTTTAATTTTAATTAGTATCCGCATAAATTTAGCTTAGTGATGAGTTTTTATTCACATTGGACAAGATGTGGACAGAACGAAATCCTAGATACGGAGTTAGGACATGATTCGTGATCAGGAAACCTTAGACCAGTTGGTAGATATGATTCGCCAGTTTGTAGAAGGCGTATTAATCCCAAATGAAGAAATTGTTGCAGAAACGGATGAAATTCCAGCAGAAATCGTGCAACAAATGAAAGAGTTGGGCTTATTTGGTTTAACCATTCCTGAAGAATATGACGGTCTTGGCCTGACCATGGAAGAAGAAGTCTATATCGCTTTTGAACTGGGCCGTACTTCCCCTGCTTTCCGCTCATTGATTGGTACGAATAACGGTATCGGCGCATCTGGCCTGATCATCGATGGTACTGAAGAGCAAAAACAGCACTTCCTGCCAAAACTTGCCAGCGGTGAAATTATTGGCTCGTTCTGTCTGACTGAACCGGATTCTGGTTCTGATGCAGCGTCGCTTAAAACTACTGCTGTAAAAGATGGTGATGAGTACATTCTGAATGGTACCAAGCGTTTCATTACCAATGCGCCACATGCGGGTGTATTCACAGTAATGGCACGTACCAATCCTGAATTAAAAGGTGCTGCAGCTATTTCAGCGTTCATCGTTAACAGTAACTTGCCAGGTATTTCACTGGGTAAACGTGACAAGAAAATGGGCCAGAAAGGCGCACATACCTGTGACGTGATCTTTGAAAACTGCCGTATCCCTGCATCAGCTTTGATTGGCGGTGTAGAAGGCGTTGGCTTTAAAACTGCGATGAAGGTTCTGGATAAAGGCCGTATCCACATTGCTGCACTGAGCGTGGGTGCTGCAACCCGTATGCTGGAAGATTCATTGCAATATGCCGTTGAACGTAAGCAGTTCGGTCAGGCGATTGCCAACTTCCAGCTGATCCAGGGCATGCTGGCAGATTCTAAAGCTGAAATTTATGCAGCGAAATGCATGGTGCTTGATGCAGCGCGTCGTCGTGATGCCGGCCAGAATGTAAGTACTGAAGCATCATGCGCAAAAATGTTTGCAACAGAAATGTGTGGCCGTGTCGCTGACCGTGGTGTGCAAATCCATGGTGGCGCGGGCTACATCAGTGAATATGCAATTGAGCGCTTCTACCGCGATGTGCGTTTATTCCGTCTTTATGAAGGAACCACGCAAATCCAGCAAGTCATTATTGCTCGCAATATGATTCGCGAGGCGACTCAGTAACAAGTTTGGCCTGATCAACTCTCCTTGCGATCAGGCCTTTTTTATAGGTAATGGATGATGGCTATAACGAATACAATTTCAAAAATTGGCCCAAATACCTGGAAAATCGCATTTATTTTTGCATTCCTCGCCCTGCTGGTCGATGGTGCGGATTTAATGCTGCTTTCCTACAGCTTAAACAGTATTAAAGCTGAATTTGGCCTAACCTCTGTCGAAGCTGGGATGCTCGGAAGCTTTACCCTTGCAGGTATGGCAGTTGGAGGTATATTCGGAGGGTGGGCTTGTGATAAATTCGGTCGTGTACGTACCGTCGTTGTCTCAATCCTTTTATTTTCGGCATTGACTTGTGGTCTTGGTTTTACCCAAAGCTTTGCTCAATTTGGTGCATTACGTTTCTTCGCTTCTCTTGGCTTGGGTTCTTTGTATATTGCATCGAATACTTTAATGGCTGAGTACGTACCTACTAAATATCGTACTACCGTTTTAGGTACATTACAGGCTGGCTGGACAGTTGGCTATATCGTTGCGACCTTGCTTGCGGGCTGGTTAATTCCAGATCACGGCTGGCGCATGCTGTTCTATGTAGCTGCGATTCCAATTGCCTTGGCTATTTTGATGCACATTCTGGTACCAGAACCAGCGGCATGGCAAGAAAACCGCTTCAAGAAAGTTGAAGTGACTGACAAACCTACTGAGTCGACCTGGAAGCTGATTTTCCAAGATAAGAAAAACCGTAACATGTTTATCTTATGGGCTTTGACTGCCGGTTTCCTTCAGTTTGGTTACTATGGCGTAAACAACTGGATGCCAACATACCTTGAAAGTGAACTGGGTATGAAGTTCAAGGAAATGACTGCCTACATGGTCGGTACCTATACCGCGATGATTCTAGGTAAAATCCTTGCAGGCTTAATGGCAGATAAATTCGGACGTCGTTTTACTTATGCCTTCGGTGCGATTGGTACTGCGATCTTCCTACCACTGATCGTATTCTATAACTCACCAGACAACATTCTATACTTATTGGTGATCTTCGGTTTCCTATATGGTATTCCATATGGTGTGAATGCGACTTATATGACTGAAAGCTTCCCAACCAACGTACGCGGCACAGCAATTGGTGGTGCATATAATGTCGGTCGTTTAGGTGCGGCAATTGCCCCAGCTACGATTGGTTATCTGGCAACAGGCGGTTCGATCGGTCTTGGCTTCTTAGTAATGGGTGCTGCATACTTTATCTGTGGTCTGCTTCCTGCCCTGTTCATCAAAGAAAAACTCTACGATCCTCAAAAATCTTAATCCGTTTTAGAAAAAGCCTCCTAGGAGGCTTTTTTCATAATCAATTCCCAACTTTCTATTTAAAAACTTTTTCACTGTGGTAAAATACCGCTAAGCGAAACAGGATTTCTTATTATGGAAGATATTATTAGAGAATCGATGGAGTTTGACGTAGTCATCGTAGGCGCAGGCCCTGCGGGTCTTTCTGCGGCAATCAAAATCCGTCAGCTTGCAATTGAAAACAACCTGAATGATCTGTCCGTTTGTGTCGTGGAAAAAGGCTCCGAAGTCGGTGCTCATATTCTTTCTGGTGCTGTGCTTGAACCTCGTGCCATGAACGAGCTGTTCCCGAACTGGAAAGAAGAAGGCGCGCCTTTAAATGTTCCTGTGACAGAGGATAAAACTTTCTTCCTTCTTTCAGATGAAAAATCACAAGAAGCTCCTCACTGGATGGTACCGAAAACCATGCACAACGATGGCAACTATGTCATCTCTCTTGGTAACGTGGTGCGTTGGTTAGGCCAGAAAGCGGAAGAACTGGAAGTTTCGATCTTCCCGGGCTTTGCTGCTGCTGAAATTCTGTATCATGAAGATGGTTCAGTCAAAGGCATCCAAACTGGTGATATGGGCATTGGTAAAGATGGTGAACCAACGCATAACTTTACCCCAGGTTACGAACTTCACGCGAAATATACGATTTTTGCTGAAGGCTGCCGTGGTCACTTAGGTAAACGTTTAATCCAGAAGTTTAATCTGGATAAAGATGCTGATCCTCAGCACTACGGTATCGGTATTAAAGAACTTTGGGAAATTGATCCGGCCAAACACAAGCCAGGTCTGGTAATGCACGGTGCTGGCTGGCCTTTATCTGAAACAGGTTCTTCAGGCGGCTGGTGGTTATACCACGCTGAAAATAACCAGGTCACTCTGGGCATGATCGTGGATCTTTCTTATGAAAACCCACACATGTACCCGTTCATGGAAATGCAGCGCTGGAAAACCCATCCACTGATCAAAAAATATCTGGAAGGCGGTAAGCGTATTTCTTATGGTGCGCGTGCCGTAACCAAAGGTGGTTTCAACTCTCTGCCGAAATTCACCTTCCCGGGTGGCTCACTGATTGGTGATGATGCTGGATTCCTGAACTTTGCGAAAATCAAAGGCTCACACACTGCGATGAAATCAGGCATGTTATGTGGTGAAGCAGTCTTTGAAGCGATCAAAGCTGGTGTAGAAAAAGGTGGTGATCTTGCAGTTGCACGTGTGACTGAAGGTGAAGACTTCTTCGTTAAAGAACTCACGTCTTATACAGACAAGTTCAACAATAGCTGGCTGAAAGAAGAGTTATATAGCGCACGTAACTTTGGCCCGGCAATGCACAAATTTGGTCAATGGATGGGCGGTGCATTCAACTTCATCGACCAGAACGTGTTTAAAGTTCCATTCACGCTCCATGATTTAGTTCCTGATTTCAGTGCACTGAAAACGGTGGATGCAGTGAACTTCAAGCCGAACTATCCAAAACCGGATGGCAAGCTGACGTTTGACCGTCTATCTTCAGTCTTTGTATCGAATACAGTCCATGAAGAAAACCAGCCAGCACATTTGAAACTGACCGATGCTTCAATTCCAGTAAACGTCAACCTGCCAAAATGGGATGAGCCTGCGCAGCGCTACTGCCCTGCAGGTGTTTACGAAATCATGGAAAATGATGATGGTTCTAAACGCTTCCAGATCAATGCGGCGAACTGTGTACACTGCAAGACTTGTGACATCAAGGATCCTTCTCAGAATATCACCTGGGTGGTGCCGGAAGGTGCTGGTGGTCCGAATTATCCTAACATGTAATGTTAGGATAATTCTTGCGAGGCATTGCCTCTCATACCCAAACATGTAGACGTTAGGAATAACGCTTCATTTATTTTTTTAGGTAATCCCAGCTCCCAAGGGAGCTGGGATTAAAAATAATCAAGAATAAAAAAATAAAAACAGATTCAGGTCTTTTTCGCTGACTTGCTGCTTAGACCAGCTTATTGATTGTGAAATATTGTGTCCCAGTAAAAAACCAAGACCTTATCTAGTCATTTTTATTTATAAACATTACCTTTAATTAAAATTAATTGCCTGAATATACAAACACTTTAGTCGTATTCCTCTTTGGTTCTTCCTATTCAAAATGCTATTGTACAAAAAGTTTCCAATTTCTCATTTTCTAATCACGATCTAGTTTCATGACTTATAAACTGAATGCCCGACATCTGGTGCTAGACCTGCTCTATGCCTCACATAACTCTACTGTTAGCATCAAACAGATGTTATGTGCAGCAGATTTATTAGGAATCTCTGACAACAGCTTGCGGGTTGCAGTCGCACGACTCAATCAGGATCAGATCATTCAGTCAGTAGAACGCGGCATTTATCAGTTAATTGAAAAAAAATTTGATACTTCTTTTATCAGCCTGAACAAACATCCCAATATGCAGACTGCTACGGCTTGGGATGGCAAATACATTCTGGTTTATACCGGTGCGTTGGGACGAGTAGATCGTACGGCCTTATCTAAACGGGAAAAAGCCCTGCGTTATTATGGATTTCAGGAGCTGGAACAGAATGTGTTTATCCGCCCGGATAATTTACAACTCAGTTTGAACGAGCTTAAATCAGCAGCCGTCAAGTTTGGCCTAGATCAAGGCGCACGATTTTTTCAGGTTAGCGAGATCGATCAGCACACCCATGTATCTGCACTTTGGGATATTCATGGTCTCCATCAAACCTATTTAAATATTAGTCAGGAAATTGAGCAGTGGTTTGAAAGTCATGAATATTTATCCTTGGCTGAATCAGCTAAAACTGCCTTTTATCTGGCGAAATCTGCCGTATTTAGTCTGCGTGCAGATCCATTATTGCCTGAAGAGTGGCTAGACGCTCCAGCCCGACAAAAGTTTGAACTGGCTGTACGGCGTATGGAAGAGCAAGGCCAGCAGTTATGGCAGCAATATTTTCAGCAGCAAGGCGTATAATTTATTTCCTATACACTCACAAAAATAAATTGACTGTAATATTTTAATTCAAATATAGTGACAAGAAATACAAGAACTAGATCAAGGCAGAATAATGAACAGTAAAGTGAGTGTCACAGAGCTATTTAGCCGTGAAGAAATCAAAGAGCTGACCACCCCATCCGACTTACAGGGGGCTCTGGCAGTAGGCTCAACTTGGGCTGTGATTGTTTTGACCTTTGGCACAGTCGCTTATAGCTGGGAATATTTACCAGTCTGGGGAAAAATATTGATATGTGCCTTGGCATTAGCCATTCTGGCAGGTCGTCAGCTGGCTATGGCCATTTTAATGCACGATGCCTCACACCACAGTCTGTTTAAAACCAAGTGGCTAAACACACACTTCACTGACTGGTTGTGCGCCCGTCCGATCTGGAATGAGGTCGGTAAATATCGTCCTTATCATTTGAAACATCATGCCCGCACCTCTCAACCTGATGATCCAGATTTAGGTTTGGTGAAAAACTTTCCAATTACTAAACAATCATTATTTAGAAAATTCTTTAGAGATTTAAATGGTCAATCCGGCCTAAAATTTCTGGCTGGCCGAGTCTTGATGGATTTAGAACTTCTGGAATGGAGTGTTTCCAATGATCCGAAACCAATTCCTCGTGGTAATCGCAGTAACTTGGAACTGGCAAAGAATCTGTTAAAAAATAGCTCGGGCATGCTGATTTCCAATGCTGCCCTATTTTCCGCACTTTGGGCCAGCGGTCATCCAAAACTTTATTTATTATGGCCGTTAGCTTATATCACTCCTTTCCCACTGTTTATCCGTATACGGGCAATGGCTGAACATGCAGGCCTGGAAACCAGCCATTCTGCACTGACTAATACCCGTACCACCCATGCAGGCTGGCTAGCGCGGGCTTTCGTTGCACCGATTCATGTAAATTATCATATTGAACATCATTTAATGGCCTCTGTTCCGCATCAAAATCTGCCCAAAATGCATCAGATGTTGCGAGAGCGCGATTACGTGAAAGCGCCACCGAGTTATAAAGATGTAATTGTTTCATTATTAAAAGGCTAAAATAAAAGATCGAAGTTTAAAAATACATTAAGTGTGATGGCAAAATTTTTTAAACTTAATGTTGATGGCTTTCTTTATGGTCATGATGCTCATGCGAATGGGCTGATTGCCGATGCTGTTCTGGGGGACAATCTTCTGCTTCAATTTGCAATGTCATCTCAGTAATGTGATGTTCATGGTGCAACATCTCAAACGCCTCCTGATGCAACTTTTTATAGTCAACTTCTGGCGCAACCAGATGAACGGTCAGTATGACTTTCTTGGAAGTAATCGCCCAGACTTTTAGCTGATGAATATCTTCAACACCGTCTAGCGCCAGTAGGTCATGGCGCAGTTTTTCAATATCGATTTCATCGGGAACTCCTTCCAGCAGAATATTGATGCTCTGTTTCAATAAAATCCATGTCCGTGGAATGACCCAGAATCCGATCATGACCGCAATCACGGTGTCAATCCACATCCAGCCGCTGAAATAGATGATGATTGCGCCAATAATGACACCCACCGAACCTAGTGCATCACTCAGTACTTCCAGATAAGCTCCTTTAATATTCAAGCTTTCCTGACTGCTAGAAACCAGAATTTTCATGGAGATCAGGTTAATGACCAGTCCAAGTATGGCGACAATCAACATGCCCAGACTTTCAATTTCAGGGGGATGGCTCAGGCGCTGGTAAGCTTCGAACAAGATATACATCGCCACCAGAAATAGCATAATCGCATTAAACAAAGCTGCCAGAATTTCAAATCGCTGGTAGCCAAAGGTACGTTTATCATCTGCGGGTTTTTGCCCGATCTTAATCGCAGCCAGTGCAATCGCCAATGCAGCGGCATCGGTAAACATATGTGCTGCATCAGAAAGCAAGGCCAGACTCTGAGTCATAAAACCGGCAATAACTTCTACAATTAAAAAGGCTGTCGTCAGGGCTAAGGCGATGGACAGTTTTTTGGCATTCTTCGCACTAACTTCTACATGACTATGATCATGATGATGTGATCCACCCACCTTATACTCCTTTTCATTTGAATCTGATTCTAAGTTTTAGCTACTTCTTATTACCTATACTTTCTATACTACGCTTGCTCTGCTGATATTTAAGCAATTTTTTGTATAACTTGGCTCTCTTTTAAAATATCCATGTCTATTCATTAAGCAAACTTAGTACTTAAATTATTAAAGGCTCTAGACTAGCAAAATGATTATGTTAGTCTAGAATCATGATAGAAAACAGTAAATTAAGTCACTACAAGATTAAAAAAATTATTCAATGCTTTTGTGTTGATATTCCTGCTTCCAAAACAGC